>NZ_JACJOY010000017.1:0-8257 GCF_014695815.1 Trichocoleus sp. FACHB-6 | reverse complement strand
AATTACTGGGGTAAGCTTTACTCATAACGCTCTCTCAGTGCTGTGTACTACATATTCGCAGCTTACACTGAGTGAGCTTTTTTGCTATCTAACCGACTTTTAAAACATCCTCTTAGAAGCCGCAGCCAAAGAAGTGCGATCGCATGGTCATCAAGCGCTAACTATTCCCACCGATGTCAGAGATCCCAAACAGGTAGAAACCCTCGTTCAGAAGGCGCTGGAGCATTTTGGCACTATCGACGTATTGATTAACAATGCAGGCCTTTACATATCTGGGCCAGTTGAAGAATTTTCCCTAGATGATTGGCATCAGGCGATAGACCTCAACCTGTGGGGGTATATTCACACAATTCACGCCTTATTGCCCCATTTTCTGGAGCGGAAAAGAGGCACGATAGTTAATGTGAGTTCTATTGGGGGGCAAGTACCCATTGCTTACTTAGTGCCTTATTCTACTAGCAAGTTTGCCGTCACTGGTTTAACGCGATCGCTGCACGGGGAACTAGCACCAAAAGGCATTCATGTTGGTGGAATTTATCCAAATATAATCAAGAGTGATTTTATGGAACGGGCAATCTTTCGAGGCAAGAATGCCGACGATTTCCAAGCCCGTCGGGATCAGGTCGATCAGGTGCTGAAGGTTCCTGTGGTGGAGAAACCGGAGGATGTGGCAGATGCTATCTGGGATGCGGTGAAGCATCAGCATTCTGAGGTGTTAGTTGGTTCAGCCAACCTATCGAAGGCTTCTTATAATATGTTTCCCGGCTTCATGCAGTGGGTGTTCCGGAAAACCTTTCAGCTGAAGGATAAGCAAGCATAGGGATATATAGCAATTCAAGGGTTGGGTGGGATACATCTGTAAGGACATGGCATTGCCATGTCCCTACCAAGGGGCCCGAACGTCAGGAACGCGATATATTTTACCCAAGTGAGA
This sequence comes from Trichocoleus sp. FACHB-6, assembly GCF_014695815.1. Lineage (NCBI taxonomy): Bacteria > Bacillati > Cyanobacteriota > Cyanophyceae > Leptolyngbyales > Trichocoleusaceae > Trichocoleus > Trichocoleus sp. FACHB-6. The sequence goes on along the minus strand of NZ_JACJOY010000017.1, from coordinate 7,323 downwards.
AACGCTATACTCGTTCCCAGTCTCTGGGAACGAGTTGTTATTTTGGTTCGCCAATTAAGGTAAATGCTGCCCAGTCTTTAGGATGAGGATTTTGCTGCTTGATTTTCAGCATGGCATTTCTTAGGGCTTCGGCTTTATCATTTTTCTGCTTCAGCTGCTTGTAAAACTCACTCATCAAAGCATTCGTGGGAGCATCAGGTGCTGACCACATAGGCATAATTAAAGTGGGAACGCCAACTGTCATCAAGGAAGCGGATAAACCAAGAATCCCATCACCGTTAGTTCTGCCTTTTCCAGTTTCGGCTACACTGAGGACGACTAATTCCGGACGCAGACGTTGCCCTTTTGGTTGGGCGTACAATTCCAGAATTTCCGCAGTGGTGAGTAAGCCACTATCTGAACCAAAGGGAGCAAGCGCGATCGCTCCGGGAATGCCTTGTCGTTTAAAATCATCTAGTATCCCGTAAGTTGCCAAATGCACACTCTTGGCTTTCCGCATCTTTTCTAACACAGCTGCCTTGGTTGCCTTATTGCCGATAAACAGGTCTTTAGTATTGAACTGTTTAGCAATTTCTATGGCTTCTTGTTCCGCACTCAAAAGCGGCGGTAACGCTTTCGGTGTCTCTCCGGGTGCGGCTGCAATTCGGGGCATTACAGGATTGCCAACTACTAGGCGGTTTCCTCCCGCAGTTTTTGAGCGTTGTTGGCGAGTTAAAGCTAATAACTGAATTGATGGGGAAGTTAGAATGGTGTGTTTTTGGATTAAGTAATTGCCATAGATATCCACCAAAGCCGCAAAAGGAATTGGGAACATTTCTTTTTGCGGAATAAAGATAACGCGGGCGGTGGGATCTTTTGGTAACAGGTCAGCAATCGGTTTAATTAACAACTGATGCAGTTGCAATAACGGTTTTGGCTCAAGTGCTGATTTCCCTTCTGAGTTAGGTTTCTGTGAAGAAGGTAGTTTAGGCGAATTTTCTACCTTTTTCCCTTTCAATCCTAGAGATTCCGGAATACTAGAAATAACATCCTCTACAGAAGTAATTGGATAAATTGTATTTTTGGCGCTGATTTCAATCCGGCGAAATGTCACTTCTCCTGTAGGCTGAATTACCCAAGCATACACACCTTCATCCGGAACAATTGAATATTCAACAAATGTAGCTTTTTCTTCTTTAGCTATTTTCTGAATGTCGGCAATTGTTGGGTAAACAAGTTTTTTCGGCGCTGGTTTTAAATTATTCCCTACTGGTTCACTATCTAACCGCAATCGTAGCAAATCTACAATTGTCCTGATGCGTCCTTGTTCTGCCATTTCCAAAGCCGCAACAGGTTGATTTTGAGCAATCAAAACTTGTTGTAGTCGCTGGTAAGTAGCAGTTTGCGCGTCTATATAATTATTGCCGCTACCTAATTTAGCGCGAATTGCCTCCCATGCTTTAATAGCATTATCCAGAGTTGTTTTCGCTTCTTCTGGTTTACCGGATTTAAGTAAAGCAAATCCCAGATTATTCAGCGCTTTCCCTTCTGCCAAGCGATCGCCTGCTTTTATTGCCTTTTCCAGGGGCTGCTGATATAGTGCGATCGCGCTCTCAAATTGGCCGGCATTCTGATAAGATTTTGCTAAATTATTTAAGGCGAGAAGTTCCTTTGCTGGGTCGCCACTTTTGGATGCGATCGCTAGTTGTTCTCTTCTGACTTCTATCGCCTGCGGATATTGTCCCAGCAACTCGTAAGACTCGGCAATATTATTCAGAAAATACGCTTCTTGTGTCGCATCTTTAGCTTTCCTTGCAATTACCAACTGCTGCTGGTAAAATTCGATAGCCTGCGGATACTGCCCCAAAGTTCGGTAAGCTGCTGCCAGGTTGTTTAAGGCATCACCTACGGCTTCTATATTGCCGCTTTCTCTCGCAGCTGCTAACTGTTCTTGATACAATGCGATCGCATCTTGGTATTCTCCCTCAGACTCGGAAGTTATCCCCACATTGCCTAAGAAAGCTGCTTCTCTTTTGGGATTGCCAATTTCCTTTCTCAGAGTTTCTGCGGCGGTGCGAAATTCCTTAGCTTGCTTTTCATCTCCCAGATAAAAGTAAGCAGTACCAAGATTATCTAAAGTCTTAGCCTCAGTTGCTTGATCGCCAATACTCCGCACAATTTCCAACGTCTGCTGATAGAATGCGATCGCTCGCAGATATTGCCCTACAGTAAAGTAAGTTTCTCCCAGACTCAACAGAGTATTGGTTTCTCCTGTACGCGAACCAATCTCCTGATACAGTCTCAGCGCCTGTTGCAAAGACTTTAACGACTCTTCAAATTGCCCAGTCTGATGCTGTCGAATTCCTAGCCCTAGCAGTTTATCGGCATTGAATTCAATATTATCTTGGGTTTGAGCTAAAACTGGCGGCGTTATCAGACATAAATTCACAAAAGTTGGTAAAAAGCAACCAATTAGAAATAAAAAGTAAAATTTAACCTTTGTACCGTTTAACTTTTGTGTGGTTTGAGGGAACAATAAGAGAAGAAACCTTAGCCAAATTTTCATACGGTAATGGATAAAAAAACAACAGGGATATTTGTCATTATTTTAGCCTTGGTCTTCGTTGGTTTTGGCGATAAATTTCTTCCCAAACCCTTAAGCACAGCCAGTTACAACACTCGCACCACCTTAAATAATTCTTTACTGGGAATATTCCCCAGTAAGAAACCCAGAAATCCTTATGAACGCACCGAAAAAGCCATTGAACAAGAGGAAAAAGGAGGAAAGTAGTCATTGACTAATTGCTAATGGTTCATTTTTCATCGCCATTAGCAATTAGCCATTAGCAATTAGCTATTTCTTTAAACCTTCTTCAACCAGCTAAACATCGCCCGTAAATCCTTACCAACTTCCTCAATGGGATGTTCGGATTCCTGACGGCGCATCGCTGTAAATCCAGGCTTTCCAGATTGATTTTCTAACACGAATTCCCGTGCAAATTGCCCTGATTGGATTTCTTGAAGAATTTTCCGCATCTCAGCGCGAGTTTCGTCATTCACAATCCGAGGGCCGCGTGTATAATCGCCATACTCAGCAGTATTGGAGATGCTATCGCGCATTTTTGCCAAACCACCTTCTACAACTAAGTCAACAATTAGTTTGACTTCATGCAGACATTCAAAATAAGCTAATTCCGGCTGATAACCAGCGTTGACGAGAGTTTCAAAGCCTGCTTTAATCAAAGCACTCAAACCGCCGCACAGTACGACTTGTTCGCCAAATAAATCAGTTTCAGTTTCTTCCCGGAAGCTTGTCTCTAAGACACCAGCACGAGTGCCACCGATACCTTTAGCGTAAGCCATTGCGCGATCGCGTGCTTGTCCAGAGGCATCCTGATACACCGCAAACAAACAGGGAACGCCTTCCCCTTGTTCGTAAGTCCGCCGCACCAAATGTCCAGGGCCTTTTGGTGCCACCATCACCACATCTACATTAGCAGGGGGGACAACTTGACCAAAATGAATATTGAAGCCGTGAGCAAAAGCTATTACTTTCCCTTCACTCAAATTAGGCTGAATTTCGTTGGTGTAAACTGTTTTTTGCACTTCATCTGGCAGCAGAATCATAATAAAGTCTGCTGCTTTGGCGGCATCAGCTACACTGTGGACAGCTAAACCAGCTTCCTTGGCTTTTTCGGCAGATTTACTACCAGGATACAGTCCGACAATGACGTTCACACCGCTATCTTTGAGATTGAGCGCGTGGGCGTGTCCTTGGGAACCGTAGCCGATAATAGCAACTGTTTTTCCGTTTAATAAGTCTAAATTTGCGTCGGTGTCGTAATACATCCGAGCCATAGGGGTGTCTCCTGAGCGTATGCGTCGCAAGTAGTGCAAACTCTTGATTCTATCAGATGATCAGGAGAGAATGAACCACTCAACGCAAGATAGGGAAGAGATAAGCGATCGCGTTTGTTGCATAAACTGCAACGTTTTAGCGTCCCGGTTTGGAGTCAGGCATACTGGCGTTAATTAATTTTGGTTATGTTATGAGTTGGACGCTTAAACCTTCTTTACTTTTAAGTGCATTTCTGGGAGGCATCGTTTTAACCAGTTGTGCTTCTGATATTAATACAGCTCAAGTTCAAATTCCAATGATGCTTAGCGATCGCGCAGTTCCAAGTCCCCAGGCAATGCCTGCTCCTGCGTCAGAAGCACTAGCTAACAACAATAGTACAGCACAATCTGTAGCCAAGGCTCAGGTGCCGAGAGTGCGATCGCAATTGATTAAAAATGCTGAAATAGCAGTTAGTGTAAATTCGATTGAAAAAACTATTCAACAAGTTACCAAAATTGTTCAACAACAGCAGGGAGATTTATTAGGATTTCAAGATCAAAAGCCGAAAGATGGTAATCGCCACACCGCATCTATGCAAATTCGGATTCCTCAAAATCAACTGGAAACTACTCTCGACACTCTAGCAAAATTGGGAACCGTACAGCGTCGGACTCTAACTGCTGAAGATGTCACAGATCAACTTGTGGATAACGAAGCAAGATTGCGAAACTTGCGGAAACAAGAAAGCACTTTACTCAAGATTATGGAGCGTTCTGGCTCAGTTGGGGACGTTCTGAAAGTTGCCGACCAACTCAGCAAGGTGCGGCAAAACATTGAGCAAATTGATGCTCAGCTCAAAAATCTCCGCAGTCGTGTTGCTTATTCTACAATTACCCTAACTTTAGAGGAAAATATTGCTACTACTCCCCCAGAAATACCTTTAAATTCCCAAGTTAAAGAAACTTGGAATCAGGCGACTCACTCGCTAGGCGAACTCGCAGTTGGTTTAATTCGTTTAAGTATTTGGTTAGCTGTCTTCAGTCCATTTGTATTTATTTTAGTTGCTGCTAGCCTTGGTTATAACCGCTTGAAAAAACAGCAAACTCCGCCCACACCTCCTCAGTCTGAACCACCCAAAGTCAGTTAACTTGCTTGAACTTTTTTTTTGAATAGTATATAGCAATCCTATTTGAGTTGTTAAATGCCAGTCCTTTAGATACCCGACTTCTCAAAAAAATCGGGTATCTAACCTTCAGGAATTATTTATGACTGCTATAGCAATTCAAGGGTTGGGTGCGATAAATCTGTAGGGACATGGCAATGCCATATCCCTAACCTTGGTTGCCTGAAAGTCAGAATTGCGATATACTCCACCCAACTGAGAAACGCTATATATAAATATTAGGTAATAACCGCACCATACTTAACTTCTTCAAATTGAAAGAATTTACAAAAAAGTCAGAGGGCAGAAGGAGAGAAGATAAAAAGGATTTTAGTCGTGGGTTTAAAGCCTAAGAAAAAAAAGAAAAAAGTTTTATTCAAGAGATGATAATCGTCTATTGTAACTGCGCGTTACTTCCTAACCCGCGATGCTCCCATAGTGCTTCAGCTGAGGTTTCTCCAGACTCTCGCCATGCGCTAACGCGCATAAACCGCAAAGGGAAGAAGGAAAAGGAAGGAGCCTGTTTTTGCGTAAGTGGCGACAATCTAGCGCAGTAGGGTGGGAAGAACCCCATCCTACAAAATTTAAGCTGCATGACACTTTTGGCTCAGGGAATGGCAAGATGGAAGGCGAAGCCAAAGCGTTCTGAAAATTCTATGCCAGAACTGCAAGTATCAATCGCTCAGCATTACCATGAGCGGACTAAATATGACCCCCAGACTATAGCCTCCAAGAGTCAGGGGTTGGATTGGGAACGTCAGCCAATACCTTTTAAAGAATACAAAATTGGGGTATCCCACGACCTCAAGCCGTATTTGGCAGACAAATCAGAGGGGTTGAACCATGATGATGCCTGGTGGCGGCGTATATCGCGGCTGCTGTTTTGCAGCTATGGTTTGACTGCCAAGGTGCCGACGTTGGGAAATCCGATGTATTTGAGGGCTGCACCTTCTGCTGGTGGTTTGTATCCGGCGGAAATTTATTTAATTTCTCGCGGGACTCCTTTCCTTGCCCCTGGACTGTATAACTATCAGCCGCAAAGCCATTCTCTGATTCATTTCTGGGACAGTGATGTTTGGCAAAGCTTGCAAAAAGCTTGTTTCTGGCACCCAGTGTTGGAAAGTACCCAACTGTGCTTGGTGACGACAGCAATATTTTATCGCTCGGCTTGGCGCTATCAAGCTCGGGCCTATCGGCGGATTTTTCTGGATACGGGGCATTTGCTGGGCAATATTGAGTTAGCCAGCACTATGAATGATTACCGCCCTCACGTAATTGGGGGATTTGTGGATCGGGAGATTAATGAGTTACTATACCTCGATCCGGAGCAAGAAGGCGCGATCGCTATCCTTCCCCTAGCAGACTTGCTGGATGTGAAACAAAACTTGCCCCTGGCTCAAACTGCTTTGCCCTCCGCTACCCAAACCGACTATCCCAATATCCCCGATGGTGAACTGCTGCACTATTGCCACAAAGCAACGCAGATAGAGCAACAACAACCAGATATTTCCCGACCACAAAATTCAAAAAACGACAAGTACAACTTTCCTTTCTGTCTCAAGGTTTCCACTGTTACACCGCCGATTAATTGCGGAGAAAACCTGCAAGACTTAGAAAACACGATTCTCAAGCGGCGTTCAACTCGTGCCTACACGGGTGCAGATTTGACTTTTGATGAACTCAAAGCTTTACTGGATTTCACCTACCAACCAGAACATTATATAGAGCAAGGTTTAGATGGTTCCCCAGACTACTTTGATTTGAATTTAATCGAGACGTTTATCGCCGTCTCTGGGGTGACAGGTTTGGAGGAAGGTTGCTACTATTACGCGCCAAAGGCTCAAGAACTGCGACAAATTCGATTCAAAAACTTCCGGCGCGAGTTGCATTATTTGTGTCTGGGGCAAGATTTGGGTAGAGATGCAGGGGCGGTGCTTTTCCACACAGCGGATCTGAAAACAGCTGTGGGACAATATGGCGATCGCGTTTATCGTTATTTACACATGGATGCTGGTCATTTGGGACAACGGCTGAATTTAGCTGCCATTCACCTTGGTTTAGGTGTCAGCGGTATCGGCGGCTTTTTTGACAACCAAGTAAATGAAGTCTTGGGCATCCCTGCTGATGAAGCGGTTCTCTACATTACCACCTTGGGGCAACCAAGATAAAGATAAAAGCTAAAAGGCTCTCATACAAAAAAAAGTTTATAACGGTGCGTTAGCAAAAGCCTAAGAGGATGTTTGAAAAGTGGTGAGGGGTTAAATATTATGCCAACCGCCTGACCATGATACGGATCATTGCCAGATAAATAAAAGTCTCCGATGTTTCTGGCAATAACTCATAA
>NZ_JACJOY010000016.1:0-67693 GCF_014695815.1 Trichocoleus sp. FACHB-6 | reverse complement strand
TGTGGGGTTGAAAAAGCCCAAGTGCGTTCTTCTCGTGCTCAACGCAATCACATTGGTTTGGCGATTCGAGCGTTTCTACGCCTGGAGATGCATTGGTTTAATACTGGCATTAGTTGGTATGAGTCCAAAGCCAGTATTGTTCGGGAGGCGGTGCGTTCCTACTTAGCGGCTCCTTGGCTGACTCTTGTACCAACTGCGTAACTCCTGAGTTACAGCAACGTTTATGCTTGCTGATTGGATCGCCAAAGGACTTGCAGATGGAACCTTTGAACGGGCTGGGGGTGTGATTAGAGAAGTAGGAACAGGGCGAATCGTTACTTTTTTACGGGAGTTTGGCTCAACCACTGCTCAATTGCCGCCGCAATTGCAAATGGCTAAAGGAGTTTTGATGGTAGGTTCTGCTGCTAGTCTGCTTAACCTGGGTGTATCAGTGATCGGATTTGCTGTAATAAACCAGCGCCTCAACGAATTAGAAAAACGCCTAAAAAAGGCAGAAGAACTATTGAAGAAGATTGACCGCAAAATTGATCTTGGATACTACGCTAACTTTCGTGCCGCACTGGATTTGGCAGTTAGTGCTTTTACAATGTCCAAAGTTGAAAACCGTGAACGTGCTGCATTTGCTGCTATCGATCGCCTTTTAGCAGCTCAACATCATTACACAGCTTATACTGATAACGAACTGGAACAAGGTAGCCAGATTGCTGATGAATATCTTTTGACCTTATCTCTAGCTTATATTGCTGAAGCACGTTGTCATCTTGAGTTAGGAGAATTTGATACAGCACTAAGTCGCTTCCAAGAAGGCGCGAAAGTTGTCCGTTCTCGTATTCTTAAATATATTAAGCTTCTACTTACTTCTAACCCAGCAGCTTACTTACAACCTCAGTTCAAAGGTAAGATAGATTTGCGGCGACTAACCCGAATTTACCAGTGGATCGATCCAGCTTTGGATGAAAATGCTGTGTTTGAGCTTCAACGTCACAATTTGCTCAAGATGGCGAAAGAACCTGATAAATGGGCTGAATCGTTACCAGCAGCAATTCTAACTCGCGTTGAGATTGCCGGAGGTTGGTTTGGCCCAAGTAATGAAGATTTGAAGCGAGAGGCTGATAAACGTCTTCCCGAAGTGCTGGAAGTAATAGAATCTATGGTGGAAACCAATCGCCGTTTTGAAGCGTATCAGACAGAAGTAGAAGCGATCGCGCAATTGGGAATTAGCTTCCATGATTGGCTGAAATTAGCTCCCTATACAGAATCTAAACCCGACGGCGCAGAATTAATGTACATCATCCCGTCTAAGGATCTAAAATTGAAACTCTCTGTTTAAAGTGGTTTCTCTTATAGACGAATATCGCCTGACGCTGGGTTCTCAAACGTAGGCGATATCGTACCATTACATCACGTCGGGCGTTCCCAGTTAAAACTTGTGAAATTACAAGTGATTCTGGTTCTTGAACAAAACCCACCATCAAGAATTCATCGGAATTGAGTCCGCGCAGACGGATTTGGTAGCCGCGATTTCCAATCGCCGGGTGTTTTAATTTTTACCGATTTGCTATCCAATACCCTAACGCCTGTCCCATCTTTTTCAGATAAAAAGGTCGTTGGTAACTGTAGTCTGCCAGTTGTGCTGCGGGTGCGATAATGCCTCTGTACTTTTCACCATCGCACCAGTAACCATTGGGTTCGGATAGTGGCGTATCAACTTGGGTAAAGTGCATCAAACCAAACAATCCAGCATTAAGCAACTCTTGCTGGCGCGATCGCAACTCCTGATAAACTAAAGCTCCACCATTATCCCAATCAGTGTTTGGATCTGCCATCAGGAAAAGGTAGTCTATCATAGACGATTTTCCCAGTTTCGTCTTGATGAAGTTAGCAATCTCGATTATCCGGTCAGGCATATCATAAAGCTTAGCTTGATCCGGGGTTAAGCGTTGGCATCCATTGCCATCATTACGCCACGGCCCCTGCGTCACTTGGAAGCCAAAAAACTCTACTCCTGGCGCTGCTGCACTCAGAGTGGTTAGAAATTTGTCTAAACCACCTGTTCCGGGGTTGAAGTCACCAAAAGCTAAACCAACTTTCACCCGCAGTCCGGTGACAGACCGACTTGCGTTGCGTAGTCTTTGAGCAGCTTCAGCCATCAATTTACCAAAATTTTGCGGTATAGTCGCATCCCAACCAGATGATACTAAGGCGGGGTCGCGGAGGGTTCCCACTAGGTTATGCTCTGGTTCTAGCACCAGGTATACTTGTCCTGTGGTTTTAGCTAGCACTTCCTTGGCGAAGCGGTCTAACTCGGAAAAATACCAACTTTTCCTAGCTTCAATTTCCGCCCAAGTTTTTTTAGTTTGAGCATCAGCTGTGATGAAGTCAAGGATAAAAACCGGGATGACGCCTTCTTGTTTCATCCTAGCTGTACTTGTGCAAGTAGTCTGACCTGAGACGCAACCATACCAGATTGGCTCCCATCCCTTACCTACCCAAATCTGCTGCATATCTGGTTTGGGTAAGCCTGCTTCTTTAGAAATGTCCAGGCTATCTGTCCACGTACCTTGGACTAAACTAGCGCCGCCACCATAACCCAGGAGGATGCGAGTGGTTTGGGATGTGGCGACAGTGTTGAATTCAAATGATAGAACGAACGCGATCGCAAACGCCAGCAAAAATTTCCACGTTTTGTTCTTGAAAAAACTTATATTCACAAAAGTTGCCTCAATTAGAGATAGGTGTATCTGTCGAGTCCTTTCCCACGCCGATAAGTTTTTCGACAGCTTCTCTCCGTGTCCGGCAAGTATTAAAAAGTTCAGTAATTTCTCTACCCAGTACGTAGATTAGCGTAAGAAAATTGTATATTAGGTTTTGCGATCGCAACCTAATACCCACAAGGATTTGTTGGGTTTCGATGGCAAAACTGAATAAATGCTTACTTGCTAAATTAACGGATAATACCTAAGCAAGTTGGGTGCGTAAGTGCAACGTAACGCACCAAAACCCTTACAATTTTGGAGGTAGGTAGGGTTTTTGAAACTCAACATCCAGTAAACAAGTTTGAGTTATTGGGTAAGGTACCTCAAACGCCACATCGCTCAACGAGGGGAACCCCCGCTTTTCGTGTGGCTCCCCAACCTACAAAATATGCACTATTTTAAGTGTGCTACCACAATACAAAATGGAAGAAAATTCAAAATGAGCAACACAGTTTCCGACATCGCCGTAAAAACCATCAATGGGGAAGATAAACAACTCTCCGAGTACGCCGGAAAGGTACTCTTAATAGTAAATGTGGCTTCCTATTGTGGCTACACGCTTCAATACAAAGGACTGGAACAGTTAAACCAAAAATATCGAGATACTGGGTTGCGCGTCTTAGCTTTCCCCTGCAACGACTTTGGAGCGCAAGAACCTGGAAGCAACGCAGAAATTATGCAATTCTGCACGAAAAACTACGGCGTTAACTTTGAGATGTTTGACAAAGTTCACGCCAAAGGTTCCCAACAGCACCCACTTTATAATCGACTCACCAATGCAGTTGAACCTACAGGAAATGTTTCTTGGAATTTTGAGAAATTCTTAATCAGCAAGCAGGGTGAAGTGGTCGCCAGATTTAATAGTAGCGTCAAGCCAGATTCTCCTGAATTGATTGCTGCAATTGAACGTGAGTTAGCAAAATAACTGTAAAATTTATGTCCATACAAAACCCGGCTAATCTCACTGTTGAAGAGGCGCATAAAATCCTTAAGACTTTCGACTGCGTAAAGAGTGCCACTGAATCAGCACCAACTAAAGATTCAATTCGTCAAGCTTTACTTTTGGTGACAGAGCTTTGTGATAATCAAATATTAGGAATTTGCGCCAACACCGCAGAACAGGGTATTCTGGCTTTGAAAACTTATGCAGCAGCTTTGGGTTATGAAGTACCCGAATTATCGGCAATAGACGGCTCTGTTTACATCAAATTTAACCCAAAAACAGGCTTATGCTATCTTGATTCTTACACAGGAGAACATCGCGGAGTCCTAATTTCCTGCCAGTCTGCATATGACGGAGGACTCAACGAAATGTACGGGCATTTGCCACTAGATTTATTCACATCGGAATCGTCATGAACGTAGCAATCATTGGCTGTGGTTACGTTGGTAAAGCAGTTGCTCAATATTGGCAAAAATTAGGTTTTGTTGTCACCGCAACCACAACCACCCCGGAAAAAGTTTCAGAATTGGAAGCAGTTGCCCAACGAGTTGTAGTAGTTAAAGGCAACAATCCAGAAGGCCTAAAATCAGTGTTGGAAAACCAGGATACTGTGCTTTTGAGCGTTGGTGCGAAGAGTGCCAATGGGTACGAAGAAAGTTATCTGGAAACTGCTCAAAATCTAGTGTCAATTTTACCCCAAATAGAGTCGCTGCGACAACTAATTTATACGGGAAGTTACTCTGTCTATGGTGATAAAAATGGCTCGTTGGTAGATGAAAAATCACCCGTTGCACCTGAAAATTCAAATGGTAAAATTCTCTCTCAAACTGAGGAAGTATTACTGTCAGCGTCAACTGAAAATGTAGGCATTTGTATTCTTCGCTTGGGTGGAATTTATGGTTCTGGTCGCGAACTGGTGAAGATTTTTCGCAATGCACCAGGGACAACCAGACCTGGAAGCGGAGAAGATATTACAAATTGGATTCACCTTGATGATATCGTTGCTGCTATAGAATTCGTCCGTCAGCACCGACTGCAAGGCATTTATAACTTAGTAGATGATGCCCATCTGACAAGTAGAGAACTGCTGGATAGAATGTGCGAAAAACACAATTTACCTAAAGTTTTATGGGATTCGTCTCTTAAGAGCGTTCGACCATACAATGCACTGGTTTCTAATCAAAAGATAAAAGAGGCAGGATATCAGTTGATTCATCCACAAATGATAGTGTAATTGATATATTATAAGGCATGAGCAATAAAGAATTACTTTCAAATACATCTTTAATTGTCGGTTGCTGGCAACTCGATGACCGCAGCTGGAAACAAATTTCAGAAAATGATATTGCCCGTGCGCTGGACATTTACTTAGCTTTGGGTATCAATACTTTTGATACAGCAGACATTTATGGACGGAGTGAAAGTGTTGTTGGCCGCTTGCTGAAAGGACGCGATCGCACAATTTTTACTAAAGCTGTCTTTTTCGGGAATGTCCCCACTCCCGCACAAATTAAAAGCAAAATTGAAGCTTCTCTCCGGAATTTGCAGCAAGAAACCTTAGATTGCGTGCAAATCCACTGGCACAACCCGCAGCTAGATTTTGCCTCTACTTTTGCCGCTTTCAAGGATTTATTAGAACAGGGGAAAATTCGCCAGCTTGGTGTCACCAACTTTAATACTCCTATGTTGGAAAAAGCTGTAGAATACGCCCCCATCAGCACTCATCAAGTTCAGTATAGTTTGATTGACAGACGTGTTGAAAACTCAATGCAGGCGCTTTGCCTGAAGCACAATATTGCTTTGTTGCCATATGGCCCTTTAGCAGGCGGTTTCTTGTCAGAAAAGTTTCGAGGTGTCACCTCACCTCCAAGCGAATCATCTCACGCTCGTAGCTTCTATTACAATAGTATGATTAGAGCGCACGGTGGTTGGAAACCTGTACTGGAAATGCTGGAAACATTGGCACAGGTAGCGCAGAAATACAATAAAACTATTTCCCAAGTTGCGCTAAATTGGGTTAAGCAACAGCCTGGTGTTGCTGCTGTAATCTCTGGCTTTACTACAGATCGTCAGCAGATACAGAAAAATGTGGAAGCTTTAAGTTGGAGTCTAGATAAAGAAGATTTACAATTACTTTGTCAGAGTTCAGATGCTTTGTTTAAGCAACCTGGAGATATTTACTCTTACGAACGATAGTTGTGAGTTTTTAAACCAAAAGGACACAAAGAATTATGCAATCAGTATCTGAAAATTTAATGATTACTGAGAATGTGGCAGTTTCTCCAACACAGTTTTATACTTGGAAAAATTATCGCTGTGCTTACGAAGTTTATAATCCAATTAATCAAACAACAGATAACGGAATTCCTTTGCTGTTAATTCATCCTATTGGTGTCGGGTTATCTCGCAAGTTTTGGGATAGATTCTGCCGGGAATGGTATGAAAAAGATTGCCAAAACTCAATTTATAATCCTGATTTACTGGGATGCGGCGAAAGCGATATGCCACCTGTTGCTTATAATCCCACGGATTGGGCTGAACAGTTGCAACATTTTTTGCAAACAGTGGTACAAAAACCTGTGATTGTAGTGGTGCAAGGTGCTTTGTTACCTGTAGCAATTGAGTTGGTTCGCCTACAATCTAACTTTGTTAGAGGTTTGGTGCTGGCGGGGCCTCCGGCGTGGGCGGTGATTACTAAACCTTCAAAAGGTTTGAAGCAAAAAATAGTTTGGAATCTGCTAGAATCTCCTTTTGGTAGTGCTTTTTATCGGTATGCGCGACGACCGCAGTTTTTAGATTCGTTCTCGATTCGCCAATTATTTGCTGATGAGGATTCAGTAGATGAGGAGTGGTTGGATACACTGGTGAAAGGTGCGGTTAATCCAGATAGTCGCTACGCTGTTTTTTCCTTTTTGGCGGGGTTTTGGCGACAGAATTATCAGGATGCGATCGCATCCATTACCCAACCTACTCTAGTAGTCGTAGGAGACACCGCATCAAGTATCAGTCAGTCTGGAAAAGGGGAAACACCAGATGAACGAATAGCTGACTATCTGAAGTCTTTACCGAACGGTCACGGTGTCAAAATCTCAGGCCGTAATGTTTTACCCTATGAATCTACGGCTAAATTTGTCACCGTAGTTGCAGATTTTGTCAAGGATATCCCCCCAACAGGGCTTAATCAGGGGAGCTAGGATTATTATTACACAAGAGGAATTTAACTAATGTCTGAACAAATAACTGCTGAAATAAGCGATCGCATCTGCAAACACATGAACGATGACCATGCAGATGCAATAGTTCTTTACGCTAAAACTTTTGGTGATACTCCCAATGCGATCGCAGCAGAAATGCTATCAATTGATTCTTTGGGAATGAATTTAATTGCCCAAATGAATGATGATGCTACGCCAATTCGCATTCAGTTCGACCATCCCCTAAAAGATGCCGAAGATGCTCACCATACACTCATCGAAATGGTCAAACAGGCGCGTTCCAATTCCAAACAAAACGTAGATATTTAGTGAGGTCACGCCACAGCATAACCCTCTAATTAACCATAATTGTAGGCTAGTCTCGTGGGACGCGAAACCCAACAAACGCTTATATTGTGTTGGGTTTCGTTGCTTTGCGGTTTGGAGTTTTTAGCTTATACTTCTTGATTAATCTGCGAACTATCAAGTCCCCGTTTTATCCAGTTTATACACTCGCGATCGCTTGTGAATATTTTGGGTGCGGCAACATTATTTAAACCTTCAGGTTTATAATGGTCATAAAAATATTTTTCTGATAATTGATAGACAATTATCAAATTATTATGATAGATGTATCGACTCTTAAAATAATCGCCCATACTGACAATATCTGAATGTTCATCTAGATGTTCCTTAGCAACATCAATGATGCCAGCAATGCGACTAGAATAGATGCTAGCAGGATTTTCTACCTTGTGGAATTTACCTTTATGCCCCAATTCAGATAGTAATGTATAAGAGTAGATATGTTCACCATTAGCCATCCCAAAAACAAAAGGGATGATTAGATGTCCTTTATAGGAAACAGAATTTTCGTAAAGTAAGCGACGCATACTATTTTGGATTTTAAATTAAAGGGCTGGATAAAAAGAATTACTCTAGAAAGAATTGTATCACTAGGACTTTTGATAATTGTCCTAGTAATAACAAAAATCATTCAGGCTTAAAGTAAAGAGCCGATTTATACAAAACTTGTTCTTGGTGGGTTTCCAAAGTGCAATCCGACAGGGGATAAGCCACACAGGTAACGATATACCCAGCCTCTAGTTCTTTTGGACGCAGAAACTTTTGTTCGCTTTGGTCTACTTCACCATTCACCAACTTGGCGACACAAGCCGAACATTCGCCTTGTTTGCAGCCAGAAGGTAATCGAATCCCCGCATCTTCAGCCATATCCAAGATGTACTGATCCTCTGGTACTTCAATGATGCGGTCGAGATTGAGTGCCGAATTCACCAGCCGGACTTGATAAACTGCCATTGCGATCGCTACTGAATATGATTTAACTGTAAATATGGTAAATCTTTCAGGCGATCGCTTTCTCAAATATTATTTTCCATATCTTTTATTTGCTGTCTAAGCCAATTTCTAAAAGAGTGAATCATGGTAATTTCACCAATTCTTAAACTTTCTGACAAACACCGTGGAATTTCTGTTGTCAGAGGCAGATTTGCAAAAGTAGGAGAGACAGTGCAAAGAACATAAACTCCCTCTCGCAATTGATAAATTTGCATCACTGGTTCGTCATAACGCCAAACTTCCGGAACACCCAAAGCGAGATAAATTGAAAGTCTGTCAACAGAAGCGCTGGTGTAGTCCACCTCTATTGCTAAGTCAGGAGGTGGGTCAATCGTTAAGTCAATATTTCTTTTCTGTCTGATTAGCGGTTCATTTTGAATATAAAAGCAAGAATCCGGTTCAACACCCCGCTGAATGTCTGGACGCTTACAAGTGAGAGATCCAGCGCTTTTAAGGTTGAGGTTAAGTTCCTCAGCTAAAGCGAAAACCAAGTGTTCAAGCAGTCTATTGTTATGCTCATGAGGCATCAGCGGGGTCATAATTTCCAGCGTTCCTCGATCGTAAGCCAGTCGGGTGTTACGATCTTCCCCCATCTCTGCAAGTATAGTTTCAAAAGTTTGCCAACTGATGTTTTTCAGTACAACTCTGCCTTGAGTAGTTTTCGCTGTCGTCACCATAGGACTTAACCCCGCGTTTTCTACCACGATATCAAGTTGAGTAGGTAACGAGGATGCGTGAAGCGAAGCAGCTGTGTTCAACGTCGCATTCTGTATCCAAAAAAAGTTGTTGCTAGTAATATTATTTGATGATCTCTCATCCTGCATACGTATTTGATAAAGGAGTAAGTTCTGTGGCTACCCTAAGAGTGTTGTCAATAGCTTCTGCTGGTGCAGTGTTTATTGTTTGTGGTATCGGGGAAACTGCTGCTGCAAGGTTCAGCGATGCTCCTTTGTTTAACGATGTCGGTAGCTACAGCACAACAATCTCCGCTAATAATGACTTAGCAGATATCTACTTTCCAAACCCAGCGAACCTGAAAACTGGCAACTACTCATTTCCTATTGCTCTGCTGTTGCAAGGTGCGAATGTCGATAAATCAAATTACACAAATTTCGCCAGTACAGTAGCAAGCTACGGATTTGTAGTGGTTGTACCCAATCACCAGAAGTCACTGCCACAGTTCGGATTTACAGGACTTATACCCGAAACCTCACAATTAAACGCCGTTCTGGCACAGATGGTGCAAGAAAACTCCAACTTTACTTCACCTGTTGCTGGCGTTATCAATACACAGAAACTAGCCTTACTCGGTCACTCCCAAGGGGGTGCTGTTGGATTATCTGCTATTGCCAACCTCTGCCTTCCTATTTTATGTGAAGGCTCCTTCAGCCGACCTAATGAACTCGTAGCAGGAGCTTTTTTTGGTGCAAATTTACGGAACTTCAATACTCAAGAGTTTATCCCCATCAACAATTCAAAAATTCCGACTGCTCTCTTGCAGGGAAACCTTGATAACGTTGCTCTTCCTCTAAATGCTCAAAAAACATACGAGCAGATACAAAATCCTCCTAAAGCAATAATTACTATTTCGGGTGCTAACCACTATGGCATCACAAATACTAACAATCCTGTGGGTGCAAGACCGGATATGAACTCCCCAACAATTGCACAAGATGTAGCCGTAGAAACTGTAGCGCGTTGGAGCGCGCTTTTCTTGCGTGCCAGCGTTCTTAATGATAAAGATGCTTTTAATTATGTGTATTCTACAGGGGATGCTCTGGATGCAAATGTGAACGTAACTAGCCAATCAACACCCGTACCCGAACCCTCTACGACATCTGCTTTGGTCTTGGTAAGTGGTTTTGGTGCAGTGTTTGGACTAAAGAAAAGAAGACAGCTAAATAATTCTAAGGTAGCCAAAAATTAGGTAAGAAAGTTTTGCTATGTCTATGGGTTGAGTATGCGCTCGCATACCTACCAAAACGCGATCGCACCCTAAACAACTTATACTACTTATAGTATGACTCTAGGTAGGATATGGCTAAAATATCTATCTCATTGCCAGAGGAATTGCTGACTTACCTCGACCAAAAAGTTGAAAATCGCAGTGCTTTAATTGAATCTCTCTTGCAACAATGGCGACAGCAGCAAGAAGATGCAGCACTGGCAGCAGCTTGTTCTTTGGTAGATGAACTGGAATTAGGTTGGGAGAGCGAATGGCAAACGGCGGCGATTACGGACTGGGAAGCAGATGGATCGTGACCTTCGATCCATCTGTAGGTACAGAGATTAGAAAAACCCGTCCGGCGCTGATAATTTCTGGTAGCGTATTTAATGCACAGCGTAGCAAGGTAACGGTTTTGCCCTTTACCTCAGCACGGATTGATGACCCTCGAATTTCGCCGGCGGTGGTGAGAATATCCTCATCATCACAAAATGGGCTATCTGTAGATAGCCTGCTGGTGTGCGTCGAACCTATGACCTTTGACAAAGTGCGCTTAATTCAACGGGTAGGCGAACTAGAAGCAGAACTATTACAGCAAGCTCAAAACATTCTGCGCCAATACCTACAGCTTTAGGTAAAGCTCAATATAACATAGCTAAGGTAGCCAAATATCGGGTAAGAAAGTTTTGCCGAAACTGCGTATTGTTTGGTTAATTGACCGACCAAATTGAATATGCGGTTCATCCGCCTCGACTGGTAAAATCAAAGCCTTACTTCCACTACTAAAGCGTGAAATTACCAAATTTGCTGCTTCCAAACCTGTTACATAAGCCTTTTCCTGCGACCAGGAACCGTGACGAGTAATAATCCAATCACCACTCATAAAGACATTATTGATACTCGTTACTCCTGGCAACATATACTGATAGCTACCAGGAAGAAAATGAGTAACTGCATTCGGCAGACGAATAACACTGCTGTCAATTACCTTTGCTTCGCGAAAAGCTGGCACGCAAGTTGATAAATCGCGCTGAACTAACGGCAAAATTTCCTCGTCGCTTAAGGGAAGAAACTGATTAGCGTGATAAAAGTCTGCCTCAATAACTGTTCCCGGTTCATCGCGGTACTCATCATGCAGCGCGTTCAAATCAAAAAATGTCCAGCCAGTTGTTGCATTGAAACCAAAACAGGCATTGGAAGGACGAGGAATATTAATTTTGCGGTCAAACCAGAGGCGAGTTGCTAACACATCAACTGCGCCCAAATTGTGAATATCCCGAAATTCTTGACGATTTTGTAAGCTACGGCTACTTGATACAATCTTCTTCATACCGCTGATCCCAACGGCAAAGATAACGGCATCAGCTTCAAAAACCTCATCACCGCAGACAACCGCTGTTGCTTGATTATTGCTATCAACAATTACGTCACTTACTCGACGGTTGGCGAGTAATTTCCCCCCCACTTGTTCGATGCGTTGCACCCAAGGACGGAATATCTTTTCTCCGACAGTTCCGCGACACCAGACGACATCAAAATCGGGTTGGTGAGCCAAAATGAAGTAATAAAGCATACCCAGTGCGGCGGCGGCGGAACACTGCTCTCCGGGGGCAAATAAGCCTACCAGCAGCATCGGCTCGAAGGAATCATGGTAAAGTCGTGCCGAAACTCCAAAATCTTTGAAGAGTTCTCTTGCTGTCACCTTGTCGTAGCGTCGCCAAGCTTCATCGGAGTTGTCAAAATCGAGGACGGCATAGAGTAGAGGTAAAGCTGAGATGCGATCGCTTAACGGCAACCGCTTAAACTGAGTGTAGAGAAAAGTCCCCAGCGGCGTAGGTAGTCGCGGCAAATCTTGAAAAATCGGCGATTCAACTTCTAATCCTGCGGGGGAATACTGGGAGGAACGAGTCCAAGGCGTGAAGGGATTTAGCCCTAATTGGTTTACCAGAGAGAATATATTTCGGTACGGATACCAGAAGCCGTGAATACCAGCTTCGACAGAACGCCCCGCCGCTGTTTTCCAGCCTGCTACTAAGCCACCAGGATAAGGACCAGCTTCTAGGAGGGTTACGTCATAGCCTTGTTTTGCTAAGTGGTAGGTAGCGCCTAAACCTGCCCAACCTGCACCAACGACGACTACTTTTGGGGTTTTTGTTTCTGTTGACATCGCACACTCTCCATTTTTTTTTCAGGATGACAATTAAGAACCTCATCCCTGTCCCTCCCCGCTCTTTGTGGAGGCTGGGTGGTTTCTTTTAATAAATGAAACCACCCTGCTTGAAGAAAAGGGAAGTTAGCCCCAACCCTTCAAGGGGAGGGGGTTAGAGTGTATTGCATCTTAAGAACCGCGATAAGAAAAAATTCTCTGTAGTCAAAACTCCGGAGCAAAGGAAGTCTCCGGCTCCGCAAAACTCAAAACTCTATTCCGCATCTCCCCCGACGATGACATTTTTGATTCGCAGACTTGGCCCGCCACAGCCTACAGGTAAACCGTTTTGCCCGCCTTTGCCGCAACCGCCGGATTCATCCCAGTAGAAGTCATCACCAATGGCTTCAATATCAGCTAAGGTGCTGAAGACGTTTCCGGAAAGCGTTACATCTCGAACTGGTTCAGCAATTTTCCCATCGCGGATCATCCAGGCTTCAGCGGCGGAGAAAGTGAACATTTCCCCGTTTGTCATGCCGCCTAACCAGTTGCGGGCATAAACGCCTTCTTTGATGCCTGTGAATAAATCTTGCACGGGTGTCTTACCCCGCTCAATCCATGTATTCGTCATGCGGACGAGGGGCGGATAGTGGTAGTTAAGACAACGAGCATTGCCTGTGGGGGCTTCTTCCAATTTCCCGGCGGTTTCGCGGGAGTGGAGCCGTCCGACTAAGATGCCATCTTTAATTAGCTGAGTTGTGGTGGCTGGTGTCCCTTCATCGTCGTATAAGTAGCTACCGCGATGACCAGCAGGTGCGGCACCATCAAAGATTTGCAACTCTTTTGGCCCAAATCGCCGTCCCAAGGTCATGACTTCCAGTAAATCGGGGTTTTCGTAAGCCATGTCTGCTTCTGAGAGATGACCAAAGGCTTCGTGGACAAATAGCCCGCTAAGTATGGGGTCAATTACTACAGTGTAGGTGTTGCCTTTTACTGGGGGTAGTGAAAGGGCATCCACACCTCGGAGTGCGGCACTTTTTACCTGCTCGTCAAGATTGGTTAAATCTTCGTAGGCTTTGCGGGAACCTGTGGTTTCGCGTCCTGTTTGCACAGTTTCGCCATTACGGGCGGTTGCAGCAAAGCGCATTTCCATGTCCACCCAGGATTGTTCGATCATCGTTCCCTCTGAGGTGGCGAGGATGATTCGCTGGGATGTGTCGCTGTAGCGGATGGAGGTGGTGGTAATTGAAGAACTGGCGCTCTTGAGGATGGAGGTGTAGCGATCGCACAATTCTTTTTTGCTTTTCAGGGAAATCTGTCGCGGATCTGTGCCTGTCAACGCCAGCTTACAGATAGCTTGTACTGGGTCTATGGGAGCCAGCAGGGTTTCTTCATCGCCAATCATCCGAGCCGCGCTTGTCGCTTCTTCCACCCGTTCTGCTAGGGTAGAAAGCTGATTGAATGAAGCAAAGCCCCAGCCTCCTTTGTAACAAGCCCGGACTTGTCCACCAATGGAGATGCCTTCTGTGAGGGTTTCTATTTTGTCGCCTCGCAAAAATATATCGGTTCCTTCGGCTTCTTCTAGTCGAATCGCTAAATAATCCACGCGGGAGGAGTAACGAGCAACCAGATCGGCGAGCAAGTTTTTGGCATCAGCGAGTAAGCTCGGCATTTGTCTTGCAGCAAGATTTATAAACTGCCTCTATTGTGCAATTTTTTGGGCTTAGTGCGCCACTGCATCAGTAATTGACAATTAAAAATTAAAAATTGAAATTCCGCTATTTGTAAGTTTAGGTTGAACCTGAGCAACACCTAATAGATGAATATGGAAGGTTGGGCTAAGGCCAACTAACCCAACCTTCCGTTTAGTTTTTTGTTTTTTACCTTTTCCCTTTTACAGGATTGCCTTTTTTAAAGTGGTCTTTCTATTCTGTTAGTTATAGCTGGCGGTGGTGGTGTTGCGGCGTCGTAAATTCTCAATTCTTGAACATTCCAACGGCTGAGGATGGCTTCCGCTTGACGTACCTCGGCTTCTGTGCCTTCCACCATTACAAAATATTCGCCATGATGGATGCGATGCTCGTAAACTGCGGCTTGTTCTTCCGGAATACCGTAGCCAATTAATCCACCCAATAAGCCACCTGCTGTGGCACCGATTACACCACTGGTTAATGTGGTTGCCAAGGCTGTTGCTGCTGCTCCGATTAATGCGATCGCGCCGACACCGGGAATAGCTGCCAGGGTGCCTAATCCAATAGCTAAACCGACCGTACCGCCAACTGCACCACCTGCGATCGCGCCAATGTTTGTTCCCTCTTGCGCCTTATTTTCCGGTGGCGGTGACTCTTGCTGTGGCTCTTTGCTAATCGTAGAAACTTGATTCATCGGAAAGCCAGCGGCTTTCATTTCCTCAATAGCGCCTTGTGCATTCTGAATGTCTGAGAAAACACCAAATGCGCGTTTTTGCTGAGTAAGCACGACTCTTATTTCCTCCCGCTAATTGGGGACTGGGAAAAGTTAGGAGTGATGATTTTTGAATTAATAACTCCTCGCCTCCTAACTTCTAACTTTCCCCGTCTCCTCAGTCTCTAGTTTTACTCGCAGCTGCAACCCATTCGTTTATAGGGTCTGTTCGCGACGGTCAATAATTTGAACTGGAGCATCTGTGCTAGGTGTCGGATCAACGACTGGAGTCGAATACGTGGGGCTGGGAGCGGCAGTAGTTGTATTATGGGTGGTACCAGTAGTGCCAGGAGCATCATAAATACCCCACTCTTCAATTCCCCCATGGCTCAAAATCGCTTCAGCACGATGAATATCATTATCATCGCCGTCCACCAACACTAAATAATCTCCTCTGGAGACGCGATCGTTGTAAACTTTGGCTCGCTCTTCAGGAATTCCTAATCCAATCAAAGCACCTAATAGACCACCCGCTGCTGCACCAATGGCTGTTCCCGACAGAGTTGTGGCTATGGTGGTGGCTGTAGCTCCTGCTAACATCACCGGCCCAATGCCAGGAATTGCTAAGGCACCTAAGCCTACTAATAAGCCAGTCAAACCGCCCAAAGCACCGCCTGTAACAGCGCCTGTTGTTGCGCCTTCGTCGGCTTTATTGCCTACTTTATTGCTTACATCCGCTCCAGCAATGTCGCCTCCTTTCTTTGCGTCCTGTGCTACCACAGAAACTCTATCCATAGGAAAGCCAGAGTTCTTCAGCTCAGTCAGCGCTACTTCTGCATCGCGGTAGTTTGAAAATACACCTACAGCACGCTTATGTTGTCCTACCATGATTCCTCCTATTTCCTATTAAAACAGCTTGCTTTATGTCACTAAAGAACAAGAACAAACTTTTTTTTGCTTACACCTTGAATTTTGGTATTTATTTAAATTTATGCCATCAATCCTCAGATATAAAACTAACATTTATCTGTCTTAGGTAGGAAAATATTATCTTCCTTAAGGCTTAGAAATTTCCTGTCTTAGGTAGTTGCCTTGAAACCTTTAATGGTGTCATGTTTGTTTAAATAAATTAAGCTTTAGGAAATAACGTTTTAAGGCAAAAAATACTTGCTTTAGCAAGGGCATCTTTAGGTAAATTGTCTACTGTTAGATAAGGATCTAGTCAGAAAATTATTGAAAGGCAAGTAAGAAAAATATTATAATTATTGAATAATAAATTTATTGATAACGCAGAAGTTGAATTGGAAAACAACGAGCGTGTGCAAATATACGCCCACGCCTATCTAGGCTGTAGGTATGCAGAAAAATGCCTATAGCAGTCCTAAACGGCTCGTGAAGGCGAAATCCCCGACTTCTTTAAGAAGTAGAGGAGCTGAAGAGCTGGCACCTAACAACTCAAATAGGATTGCTATATATAGCCGCGATTTTAGCCGTCAGGTGTTTTTCAAGTATGGGGATGCACTCTTTGAATTTCGGTAGCAAAAGTGGGAATTATAAATTAGGTCTACTTGAGTGTCGTTTTGATTTCGTTGGAGTGGGGAATTGCAGATGCGCTACCTTTTATTAATTTTTGTTTCTTCTTTCCTGAGTTTACTGTCGGGGCGGGTTGTTACAGCCTCGGAGATTCAAACACCAAATTTAGTTAAGCAAAATTCGCTTAGATCAACTTCAGCTCAAAGTTTCTGGCCCGAAGCGCAGCGACTTGTACAGGATCAGATAAATTTAATTAATCGCATTGAAAGAGCGATCGCATCAGACGATCCCTACGGTGTTTTTGTAGCCGAGGGAAAAATAACTCTCCACCAAGGAGAAGTAGAACGCTTTCTCAAAAATCAATATCGAAATCCTGCTTTGTTGTGTACCCGCACGAACGGCGGCATAACGCCAGCAGGCTCCGATTTAAGTGTAGAACAGGCGCAGGTATACTGCTCTCTCTATGCATCAACTGCCCAGTTGATGCCGCTACGCCCAGTGCTGGAAAGACGGCAGGCGACACTGACACCAAATAATCCCTTAACATTATCTAGGAGCCAACAGTCGATTTTGGCAGTGCCTCCTCAGAAGTTGCCTTCCCCCCCTACAAGTTACGTGGCTCCAGAACCGCCGTTAGTGGGGATAAGAGCAAAAACGCCGATTTCTGGATACCAGCCCCCGATTGCACCGGCGATCGCGCCTCCACAACAAGCAACTACGGGGTTAGCATCTGCCAAACAGCTACTCTCCCAAGCAGTAGCTTCCTTTCCTCCAGCAACTCCTTTCATTGATGCAGGCGAAACAGCGAAACTCAAGGAAAGCAACGCCTACGGGCTTAATCAGCAAGAACCTCAAGAGTACGGAAATTTTCTCTCTCAACCCAACACTGGCATCGCCCGCGTCTTGCCAAGTGGGATTGTCAACTCCCAACCGATGCAAAATAGGCTGATTCCCACAGTAGCAGAGCGTTTCGCCTATCCTCCCTTGCTGCGGGGAATTGGCGGTGATATTGCCGAGACTACTCGCTCATCTGGGCGCATCTCTCAGGAAGATGAATTTACCCCCAGATTTGCAGTTAAGCTGGAAAATGGCAACTTCCAGATTGCCCAACGCGGGCTGGATTACGGCTTTATGATGGATTTGGGGGAAGTGCCTTTAGAAAATCTCGACCCCACACTAAAGAAAGTTCGCGCCCTCTCGCCACAAACGCGCCAGTTTTTCCTAAATTATCGTCCCCCTAATGAGCTTGCAGCTTTGCAGGTAGATCGGCAACGCTTCATCACTGGCAAACTAGGTGAAGTTAGTGTTAGCGAACCAGTGCAACAAACGACAGCGCTGGAATCGGCAATAAATCCTCTTTCTCCTGACGCGCCAGTGGTTCTGAACCACACTTATTTAATGCGCTTAGTTCAGTTTCAGGTGCCAGAAGTTGTTCTTAATCGCGGGACAGTTAACAGAGAGCAACGTCGCTATCTTGACCAAATTTTAGAAACACCCAGCAGCGATGCCCTGGTTGCCTTCCGTCCCGTCAACCGCCGTCCGGATGGCAGTTATACGGTTTTGTGGAGAGTGCTGAATCAGTTCCCAGATCCGCAAATTGAAGACTTGGAGAAATACGTCAATTTGCAGTGAAGAGTAAAAGTACCTGACCCGCCGAGAACTAAAGTTCTGGGCTAATAGCAAAAGCCCGTTTTAACGGACTAGAGCAATCCTATTTAAGTTGTGAACGAGTATTCGCCCTGTAGGGACACGGCAGTGCGGTGTCCCTACAGGGTTTCACGAATCATTTAGGATTGCTATAGAGATATGGCAATTAGTCGGTTTTAACCGACTTAAGTTATTAGCCAGGGACTTGAGTCCCTGGCTAAAGCCCCTGGTCGCAGCCTAGGAACGAGAAATTACCTTTGATTCTGAATAAAATCGTTAACTACTTCTTGTGCCTCTGGTGGAATTTCCGTAACGAGACGAATAGGGAAAGCATCTGTGGAAGCTAACTGTGCATATTCTGGCGTGAGAAAAATCGCGTATTTGGCAGCTTCGTCTGTGAGTTGTGCTGCCATTGCTAGAGCGATCGCTTTCGTGTAGTTGCGGATATCAATAGCTTTCTCCCCAACGACTTCACCGCCTGTATAAAATGTATTCGGTTGCCCAGCTTGATCTTGGGTAGTGCTAGGATCTTTTACGCTCAGATGGGTTCCCCCAACAAAACCGACGAGCCATTTAGGGGATGGTATTTTCCCAAAACCGATAATCTGCTCAGTTAAAGCTGGAGTTGTTTTGTCGGCGGAACCAGCTTCAACGAGTGTGGGAACGGCGACTGATGCTAAACCAGTTTCGCCAAATAAAAGCGAGGTAGTGGGGTTGAGTGCGATCGCTGCTTTAACCCGTGGATCTCGCAGTTGGTAGCGGTCTTCCGGAAGTTCTCTGGCAAAACACTGAGAACCTTCCCCCAAACTGAAGGAAATCAAGTTACCTTTACAGCGCTGTTTTAACTCAGTTAGTTGCAACTCACCACCAGCGATAGATAAAGCGGTGGAACCCCCCAGAGAATAGCCAATTACCAGGACGCGATCGGGTGCCAGTTTACCTTTTAGTTGACTGTGGTTCAACTTCTCTAGTTCGTCGATGACAAAACTAATATCCTTGGGGCGATCTAAAAATTCCTGTGCAGATAAGAGGGGATTTTTGCCCTTAAGTGCATTTCTTACATGAGTTTCGTTACTCCCAGGATGTTCTAAAGCCGCTACCACATAGCCGTATGATGCCAAATGTTCTGCCAAGTAGCGCAAATCTGTGCGAACTGAACCCAGTCCGTGAGACAAAACTACGATCGGTTTGGCAGAAGACGCAGCTTCAGACCAGTAAACATCAACTGGAATTTCCCGACGGCGCTGTGTATCATTTAGTTTCAAGTTCAGCACCTGCACGGATGCGCTTCCCGGTTTTATGGGGTCAAAAGGTAAATTTAGCTGGGGACGCCTAGGAGCCAGTTGGGGCGCGATCGCTGCCATAAACGCCTGAGTTTGCCAAAAAGAGGTGTTAAAGTTTCCTACTACCCTGAACGCCCGATCTAAATCAATATATATAGTTTGCCGGGGATAAGCTTCGACAAAACTCAGCAGAGATAGTCCCTCAGGTTTTCTAGCTCCCAGCACCAGTCCCGATCGCACATCTAGCACTCCCACATTATCCCGTCGCTGTGTCGCACTAGCCAAAGCTGAAGCCAGCGTTCTGCCCATCTCAGTATCAAGTAATCTACTAACGCCCACAACATTCAGGTCAAATTTTGCCCGTAGCGCCGATAAAATTTGGCTGCGTTGTTGAGGAGACAGTTGGCGAGCAAAACGTTGAAGATCGGGTGGAACTTTTCCGGTTTCCGCAACCTTTCGCAAATCGGCTATATCTATTGATTCCGTAGAGGAGCCTTTAGTTACAACAACAGTTTGAGCAGCTTGTACAGAATTTAGCTCTCCGCTTATGCTATAAGCCCAAGTACCGATAAAACTTATAACTGATAACAGCCATCTCAACCGGAGTTGCATGAAAGTCTTTCCTAATTTCTGCTCTTAAATAAGTATAATATGGCACCAGTTCGTAGCCAATTACGTGATGGCGCTCCCCACACCGCCTTAGCCTGATGCTACACAACCAAAAAGGAGCTGCGCGATCTGAAAATATCTATAGCCTGCGGGGGCAGGTTTTGTTTGTGCGGTTGCGCCTACAGTCGTCAGGCTATCTAATTTCGCGCTACCCGATTTAATTCTTGATTCAGGTTATCCAATAAAGCATTTAACAATTCCAACTGATGATGCTGATTTGTCAGCTTTAATGGTTCTTCCTTTACTTGACAATTAATAACTTTTTCTGCGCCTTCTTCGTATTGGCGAAGCGTTGCTATAGCTTGAATGTTGAAGCGAAGTAAATAATCTTCCGCAGCCTCAGTATAAGCTTCTTGTACTTGATTTACATAAGAAGCTGATGATTCTGAGTTTTCGCCGTCTTGTGCCATTTGATTAATAAGATAAGTAGCACCCCCAACTACTGCGGCTCCCACAGGGCCTCCTAAAAGCCAACCTAATCCGGTTGTAAGCGCTATTGGAGCAACACCACTCGACTGAGTTGAAGTGCTTGGTTGATTGGGTAAAACTACTTCTGGAGGTTCCGGAAATGAAACCCATAAATTAGCAGGTTGAGGTTGCTCGAAAAACTCGCAAGCTTGATGTACCCATTTGAGAATTGCTTGTTGATGTTCTGAGAGTGCATTCTTAAATGCTCCTTGTTCCCAGGTTTGAAATTCACCTTTTTCAAGTGCTGAAATAATTTCAGATTTATAGCGATTTATTAGTTTTGCTAAGTGCAGCCAACTATCTAATTTAGCAATATCCGCTTTAAAGCCTTCTTTAAGCAGTTGTTGCGCCTTCTGTTTGATTTGAAGTTTAGCATTGCGCTTATCTTCAAATGCTTGCAATTCGTTAGATATTGCTTGAGATTTTGATTGTAGTGCAAGTTTTACTTGAGATGCGATCGCTACCACACGAGGCAACCGATTAGTAACTTTCCCCTGCTGAACTTCCACAATACTTTGTAGAGCTGATTCAAACATAGGAAGTCCAGTACTCTGTACCACTGCACCATCTCCTTTTAGTCTAGCTCTTAAAGCAGGTAGCGCATCAACACGGTACAAATTACTAATATTATTTGGTAGCTCTGAACGAAAACTTTCTGCTACAAAAACCAAACGATTATATACCTGTTTTTGGTCTTCCGGTTCTAATAAGTTCAAGAAATTAACTACAAAAACTACCGTTTTTATACCGCGATCTAGCAGCCAATCTCTCATATTTTCCCGTTCGCCCAAAGTCATTAACTTTCGAGCATCTAGCACCTGAACAACCAAATCTGCCGTTAAAAGTTGGTCGCGCACTAACGTATCCTGCGCTTCCATGTCGTTTGTTCCCGGCAAATCCAATAGTTCTACACCACTTTTCAAGAAATAATGTGGGCAGAAAACCTCTATCGAAGCTACATCGCTCCGCATTCGCCTATCATCATCAAGGATAGTAAATTGTTTCAGAACATCCGTTCCGTTTTCACTAATTTCTCTGCCATCCGACATGATAATTCGGGTGTGTAGCTCCGAACCATATTTAACTGTGATAGCCGCACCTGTAGTAGGAATCAAATCGATGGGTAAAGTCCGCTTTCCTAATAAAGCATTCAGCAAAGTTGACTTACCATAATTAAATGGGCCAAAGACCGCAATTCTAAAGCTGGAATTTCCCAGATTATCGCAGATAGAAGTCACATCTTTTTGCAATTGCGAATTTTGCTCAAAATCAAGCAGACCAACCGCAGCTCGAAGATGTGTTAAGAGGTTCTGATAACTTTCCTGCTCTTGCATACAGTTCAACTCAATAAAACTCTGATGCTTGGCTTGTTGCTCGTTCCCAGGACGCAGCCCAGGAACGATAGGTTAAGCTGCGGATGCTAGAAAATTACGATATACAGCCTCAATATTTTGCCATTGAGAGTTTATCTCAGTTTCCAAATCTTTGAGACGATTTAACTCCGTGTACCGATTAATTTCAAAAGCTCCTTTTTGTTTCAACAAATTATCCAACTCAGCTTTCCGAGCATCAATGTCATCATTTATTCGCTTAATGACTTCCCGTTCATAAGCATCAAAACACTCTTTGACACCTTCATGTACGGGCAACCATTGCTCGTTCGCCACTTGAGGCAGATATTTTACCAATTCTTTTTTGGCAGTTTTAACTAATTGTTGACGAGCTTGATCGGCTTGCACAAAACCTACACCCATTCCGATCAACGCCAAACCAAGTGGCCCCAAAAAAACACCAGTAACGCCAGTCACAACGTAACCAATGCCAATCGCAGCAGCATAGTTAAATAGGATGTTTTTCCAGTCGAAGCCTGCGCCAGCCATTGCTACGCCCGCGATGTTACCCCGTGCGAGTGAAAACAAACCCATTGCCCACTTAGTCCATATTGGCGAGTTATCATCTTCAGGCGCGGTATTTGCGTTAATCTTTACTTTTTGTCCTGTCAGCTTCTCAGTAATTTGATCTGTTACTTTACTGTAGGAAGCGCCATAGCTGGCAGCACTTATAGAAAGTTGAGCAAAGGCTGCATTTAACTCTTTCTCTGCACTTAAAGTCCACGCAGCGAACTTGTCAGTAATGTATTGCTCAAATGCTTTTTGTAGGGCGGCGTTGAATGCTTCACGTTTACCTTGATTAAGGAAATCAAATAGGTTTAGTTCCGGCTGATAGCGCAAAAAGTCGGTTTCAAATGTATCTCCTAAGCTAAGAACGTAGGAACTGAAAGAATCAGCGATCGCTTTCGCCTGGATATCTCTGGTAGAACGAATTTCTTGCTGAAACTGATCGCGAATTTGGCTTAGTTTAGTGAATTCCGGTTCAACTGAACTAATCCTCTGTTTGAGTTGATTGACATCCTGATCGAGTAAGGGGATGCGGCGTTCAATCGCTTCTCGCGTATGATTGCAGGTTTGACGTGCGAGAGTTCGGGCTTGTCGCAGTTGAGCGATCGCTCTCTCTTTAGTTAAAAATGTATTAAGTGCGCCCATGAACTCAGGAAACCCCGTAGCTTCTAGAGAAGCTGAAGAGTTTTTTAACCGTCTTCTCAACGCCTTTATTGCCGAAATTTCAAACACTCGTTCATCATAAATATCATGCCCATCTACCTGACAATAGTCAGACAAATTGGCTTTAAAAACTCGTCGCAGTTTCCCTTCAGCTTCTTGCAATTCTTCCACATCATCAGGATCGATTAATCCCTCGCGCACCTGATCCCAAGCATTAATCAGAAAGAAAACACTCAAGCCTCGACCCTTGATATAATTTTCCAGATAGCGGCGTTCCCCAAGGGTACAAGGTTGCGATGCTCTCAGCACAAACAAAATAGCATGGCAATTATTGATATATCCTAAAGACAGTTCGTTCCGTGCTTCTGTATCATTGAGTCCTGGGCTATCAACAATTTCAATTCCCTGTTCCAATAAAGGTAAAGGATACTCAACAACTGCATAGTCAATATTAGGAAATGCTGGCTTTTTATTTTCTTCTAATTGCTTAGCTTCTGCTGGATCAATCGTGTATTTATGCTTAAAGTCTTGGAAATCAAGTTCTTCAGGAGATTTTCCATCATTAAAGTAAACAGTTACTTTCTTCTGCGCCCCATAGCGTAAAACAGTAAGTATAGCGGTACAGGGATTCACGTCACTTGGTAGCAAATTCTCCCCAATTAGAGCATTGAGGAATGTACTTTTGCCCCGCTTCATATCCCCTAAAACCAGCAGTCGGAATACACCAGTCCGTAAATTTTTACTAACCCCATTGATATCTTCTAGTTGTGCCTCTAAGCCAAGTTTGCCAGATTTTTCTTTTCCTTCTGTTTCTGCTTTTTCTAGAGTTTGAGCTATTTTTTCTAGACAATCAGCAACATCAGAACGCACTTGAGCGACTTTACTTAAGTCGTTGATAAAGCTATCAGCTTCAACTGTATAATTCATGTTTATCCCCTGCTATCTAACGGTTAGGTCTTTCAAATTGGAAGAATAGTTTGGATAAAAACTAAACTATTCTTCCCACTATCACGAATCCAGCAATCCACGAAGCTACTTTAACGCAGACAATTGCCGCAACAGCAAAAACTAAAAACTTTCCAGCAATTACAAGTTTTCTTTGCCACTTTTTTAACGAATCTTTAGGCTGATGTCGAAGAGTTTTATGCAGTGGCGGCGCTTTGGAATTGGTTTCAGCTTCTATCTCCTGAAGCCGAATTGGATGTTATTGTTCCTGCACTTCTCGTTCTCGTCGTCGAAGTTCGTTGTTGTTATCGTCTGGAGAATTCATCAGTATTTGTGCTGTCTAAGATGATGTAATTGTTGGCATAAAAGCAGTATTGTAGCTTGGGTTTCCCATCCTCCATCCCAGCCTACGCAAGATAGCAAAATTCCCTATACCTTAACCTCAGAGTCTCAACTCTGGCTAGATCAATGTAGAAAAATTTTATCCAAACAAGTAGCCCTAGTACATTTGCGTAGGGAGTACATAGGATTTACAGGCGCGTGATGTATTCTGGCACACACACCAAGTAAAAAATAAAGAAGCGATCGCCTTCTCCGGCTTACATATAGAATATTACAACGCCCCGCTTCAAATCCCCAGCGTTGTACGCTCAAAGCATAATTTTGTAGGATTAGCAACAAAAAGGCAAAAGAAAACAACAATTTCTTTTGCCTTTTGCGTTTTTATTACTCACCCTATGCAGCGACTAAATCCAACGAACGCTCCGCAGCCAAGGCCAAATGCCTGTCTGTCTTCTCAATGTGACACCTTCGCTATGTTCTTTAACAACTTCCTTGAGTTCATCTGTGGTTAAGGGATAACCCAATTCACTAGCAACTTTTACGAACTCATCTGGATTGGCTACGGCTTGGAACTGTTTGCGTAAATCTGCATTGCGGGTAGCAGCTTCCAATAATTGGCTGGCACTTTCTTTGGACATCTTTAGAATCTCCTTACTGGTACTGTGTCTTTTTTGACCTCATCTAGCGTCGCAATTTCATACGCTATAGTAGTGCTGAAATTATATTTTTAGCTCAATTTTACATATGACAGCATCTACTATCGTGAATATTTTTATAGAAGATGGCCTTTTTGTGATAATCTCCACGTCTTTTCTGGCGTTTGTGGGCTGGGTGTGGAGACGGGCAAAGCCGTTCAGTATTCCGCAACCATTACCGACTTGGTTTAAAGCGTGGTTATCGGTTGTGCTGGTGGTGGGCGTGGTGTTTCCGGTACTGGCGATAGTTCTCTGGGGTGTGTGGTGGAATCACAAGAGTGTGTTGTTAGCGCTCATTCCCTACCTTTTCATGCTGGCGTTACAAATCTTATTTGAAATCGTGATCTCAAAACGGTTTCAATCCTGCGTGTGGGTGATGATTCCTTGTTTATATCTGCCTTACCGCGCTTGGCAATTGTATAGTGGATTGATGCTTTTGAGCCTTGAGAGCGGGACAATATGGGTGCAGAGATTGTTACTGGTAGAAATTGTCCTTTGGATTTTTAATTATGGGGTACATTTATCACAAATTCCCCGACTGCTGCGTTGGGAATTACAGCCTGAGAAGGAATAAATTGTAGCGGTTGTGGGAGGGGTAAATAATATTAAGGAAATTATGGCTAAACTATCGAGGGATATAAATTTTGTTTTTTTAAAATAACTCTGCTGCAAGGCAATAGAAGCAATTATAAGCAAGTAGTATTATCGCTTAACCAGCAGCAGTGTTTATGACATAGCAGAGATTTCATCCACAAGCTTGACGCGGTTCTTGCGTACAGCGTAAAGCAGTCGGTCGATGGATCTTATATCTTCTTCGTTGGGGGAATCTTGCAATAGTGCAGCCATCATTCCATATCGATCAGCGAGGGTAATGCTACCAGAGTGGCTAACTTGGGCAAATAGTTCAGAGATCGCAAACTCTAGAGGACAGACTTGAACTTGCATGATTTGGTCAGAGAACTCGATACTTTTAATATGAAGCTTTTATATATTTTTTTGGGTGATTAAAAACTTCGTTTAAATGTGACAATACTCTGGGCCAGAAAGCGATCGCAAGCTACGGTTAAAGGTGATGTAATGCTTGCTCGTTAGTGATATAAGTCACGTTTTGGGACAGAAGCCTGATGTAGCAATCCTAATTGACTAATCGATTGCTTAAATCCGCCACAATTAAGGTGAAGCTATCTTGGGACGAATCACTCGCTTAATAATAAGTCTTTAGGTAGTTTAAAAAATGCGGCAAAATTGAAATGTCAACCTTGGGAGACAGGTGATGAATAGCAACCAAAATGAAGGGCAAGCTTCAACTATGCCTTTGCCGGAAGACACTTCTACGACACGGATACGACCTTGGGGGAAAGTTACAGTTTTAGAAGAAGGGCCGCGCTACCGAATTAATCGTATTGAACTCAACCCAGGTCATCACATTAGTACCCAAATGCACTATCACCGTAGCGAACACTGGATCGTTGTGTCTGGCACTGCCAAAGTGATATGCGATGGTAAGGAGACTACCTTAGTTCAAAAACAGTCAACTTACGTGCCTATGTCTACACCCCACAGGGTAGAAAATCCTGGGGTAATTCCTCTACTGATGATTGAAGTCCAAAATGGGGAATATCTGGGAGAGGATGACATCACTCGATTCCCAGAAGATCCGGAAAGCTAGGAATTAGGGACTAGGGACTAGGGATTGGGGACTAGCAGGAGACCGCTTTTTCTCCCAATCCCCCTGTACCGAATGGCGCTAACTCAAGCCCTGAACTAAAGTTTGGGCTAAAAGCTCAAGTGCGTTAAAACGGACTCAGATGCTCACTATATATGAATTTCAACCTGTTAAAACAGGTTTAGCTTTGAGCTGTGAACTTTAGTTCACAGCTCTCAAGTCAGTGCCATTCTCCCCAGTCCCCAATCCCCAGCCCCTTATTCGGGCGCATTTTGCGTTTGTTCCGATGGAGGTTCGCTTTGGGCGATGGTTTCTTGTATCCGGGGGATTTGCAGGAACTTTTGAGTTTCTGCGATCAGGCGATCGCCCCAAAGATTCTCTTTGAGAAAATCTACATCGGCGTAGCGATTGTCTAAGCGGATAGCAGTCTCTCCCAAAAGCACACCTTGTTCCCTGTCGCCTTTGGCATACAGCGCTACTGCCATAGCTAACTGGGGTTCTGCTGCATCTTTGTCAATGGCAACTGCCGAACGCCACTGACGTAGAGCCCCCTCCACATTGCCCATTTCGTACATTACCAACCCAATATTGTTAATCGCGGGCCAGAATTTCTTTTCTTTAGCGACTGCTTTTTGGTATTGCGCGATCGCTTCTTGGTACCGTTGCATTCTGTAGTAGGCATTGCCCAAATCAAACAAAGCCTCTGGTACATCGGGTTTTATCTTCAACCCAGATTGCAAAGCTGTAACAGCTTCCTGATACTTTGCCTGCTGAAAATGCCCGCTTCCTAGAGCAAATAAAATTCCGGCATCATCGGGTTTCAGGGTTCTAGCTTGTTGCAAGGCATTAATTGCCTTATCTACTTCCTTTGCTTGCAAGTACAAACTGCCCAGCAGAAACCAGGTTTGATAACTTTGGGGAGCCAGCCGAGTTGCCAACTGCGCCCTTGGCAGCGCCAGATCGTATTGCTGGAATCGCGCCAACTGAGCCGCATCTTGTGCCAGGTTCAACCCCTGCTGCTCTAGTTCTTTTGCATCCAGTTGCAGCGTATAAGGTATGAGTGCCTGCCCGAAGGCGGGTTGTACACTCCATAAACCCAGGACAACGAGAAGAGAAAATAAAGGAATACGCTTAGGCACGGTGCCGCCTCAAAAATTGCGAAAAATCTTTAGCCACATTACACATAATCTAAATGATTCTGGCAAAAATCGAGAGCCACAGCCACCTATCAATTTTTGCTCGTCCCTGTTACGGTAAACCGTAAGGACACAAAAACCCTGAAAAATCCGTCAACGCTAACATAAAGAAAGGATAACAACTCCCCTTAGTAGAAGCTTTTACTGTAATTCACCCAGTTAGGTGTTTCCAAACATAAAAATATTTAGCTATTTTTGGGGAGGTGGGACGTATCGACTGCCTCAAAGCTGATGGTAGGCAAGATGCCTGTTCTACGAGATGAAAAAATTTATTACTTAGAAATAATTCATTGGATTAGTAATAAAAATCACCATATAAAACCCAAAACAATCCGTATTGCCTGAAGTGAATACCACACAAATGCAACTTCCCCTAATTGGAAAAGTCAAGAATCCTTCTCGCTGGATAATCGGGCTGCTAGCATCAGGCATCCTGGTAGCTAGTACGACTTATTTCGTTATGGGTCGGAGTTCGCCCCAACTAGATATCCAGACACTAACCGTACCTGTAAAATCTCAAAGCCTGAAAGTACGGATCGCCGCCAATGGAACCGTTGTGCCGCTGCAAAGCGTCAACCTCAGCCCGAAAACATCTGGGACTCTGGCGAAATTGTACGTCGAGCAAGGGGACAAAGTGCAGCCGGGGCAAAAGATTGCCCAGATGGAGAATAGAGAGCTTCAGGCGCAACTATCACAAGTGATCGCTAATCTTAAACAAGCCGAAGCCCGTCTAGCAGAGGCTCAAGCTGGTAGTCGTCCTGAAGAAATTGTTCAGGCAAAAGCAAGACTATCTCAGGCGAAAGCTCGTTTGCAGCAAGCTGAAAATGGCTCTCGTCCAGAGGAAATCGCCCAAGCGCAAGCTAGGTTGCAGCAAGCGCGATCGCGTCTAGCAGATGCCCAGAATGGTCGTTCTACAGAAATTGATCAAGCCAAGGCTCAAGTCGAAGCCGCCAAAGCGCGAGAAAATTTGGCGCAAAAACGGGTGAAACGCTATCAATTCTTAGCCGATCAGGGAGCAGTGGCTACAGACCAGTTGGATGAAGCTTTGACAGAATACCGCAACGCCACCGCCAACGTTAATGAAGCCCAAAGACGACTTGAGCAACGCACAAACAGCACCAGCCAAGGAATTGAGCAGCAACA
Source organism: Trichocoleus sp. FACHB-6 (assembly GCF_014695815.1). NCBI lineage: Bacteria > Bacillati > Cyanobacteriota > Cyanophyceae > Leptolyngbyales > Trichocoleusaceae > Trichocoleus > Trichocoleus sp. FACHB-6. The sequence continues at coordinate 38,799 of NZ_JACJOY010000016.1, read as the reverse complement.
AGCTGCCTTAACAGAGGCGCAGCAAGCCTTAAAACAGCTGCAAAGCGGCACCCGTTCCGAAGAAGTTTCCCAGCGTCAAGCTGATGTGGCAGAAGCACAATCAGCCTTGCGTCAGTTAGAAAATGGAACGCGACCAGAGGAAATTGCCCAGCTTAAAGCCGCTGCTGATGCTGCTAGAGCTTCGATGCAGGCGGTGCAAGTCCAGCTATCTGATACGGTGATAGTTGCTCCGTTCGCTGGCATTGTGACGCAGAAATATGCCCAAGAAGGAGCTTTCGTTACCCCCACAACTTCTGCTTCCAGTACTGCTTCTGCTACTTCGAGTTCAATTGTTGCCCTTGCTAGAGATTCAGAAATTCTCGCTAAAGTCCCAGAGGTGGATGTTGGACAAATTAAACAGGGACAAGCTGTAGAAATTGTGGCGGATGCCTATCCTGACCAAGTATTTAAAGGTAAGGTGCGCCTGATTGCTCCAGAAGCGGTGGTTGAGCAAAATGTCACCTCTTTTCAGGTGCGGGTAGCGCTAGAAACTGGTAAGGAGCAACTGCGTTCGGGAATGAATGTGGATCTGACGTTTGTCGGCGAAGCGGTGAATAATGCTTTAGTGGTGCCTACGGTGGCGATTGTGACGGAAAAAGGTAAGACGGGCGTACTCATACCCAGCGAGAATAATGAACCGAAGTTTCAAGAAGTAACAATAGGCTCAACTATTGAAAACCAAACGCAGATTTTGGAAGGGATAAAACAAGGCGATCGCGTGTTTATTGACTTACCTAAAGATAGAAAACCCAAGGAGGAATAAATACTAATACCTTTGGAACAATTAGCAATTAGCAATTAGCACGCTCACTATGGACATTCTCGAAAGCGTCAAAATGGCAGCCACAACGCTAGTGGCAAACAAACTGCGTAGTAGTCTCACCATGTTGGGCATTATGATTGGTAATGCCTCAGTTATTGCGATGGTAGGGATTGGGCAGGGAGCGCAAAGGCTGGCATCAGAACAATTTGAGGCACTTGGGCCAAATGTGCTGTTTGTGGTTCCCGGTTCTCAGGCAACTCGAAATACTACGTTAGAGGTGCCGAAAACCCTGGTACTGGAAGATGCGAGAGCGATCGCTACCCAAGTGCCTTCTGTTAAAGAAGTCGCTCCCCAAATTAATACCAGACAATTAGTTACCTACCGCAACAAAAATACTAACGCCACAATTCTTGGCACAACTTCCGATTATCTCTCAGTGAGAAGCTTTGATGTTGAAACCGGACGATTTATCACCGAGCAAGATATCAAGCGGAGTAACCAAGTTGTGATGCTGGGGCCTGAGTTGGCAAAAAAACTGTTTGACAACCAAAATCCCATTGGCGAACAACTGCGGATAAAAAATCTCAGCTTTCAGGTTGTTGGCATTATGAAACCTAAAGGCTCAGCGTTGGGAGATAATCCCGATGAAACCGTTTATGTGCCAATTACCACCGTAGCTAACCGCATCGTCGGACGGACATCACCTTATGGTTTGGAAGTAACCGCCATTTCTCTTTCCGCCAAAGATGAAGATAGCACAGGAGCAGCTAAATTTCAGGTGGAAAATTTGCTGCGGTTACGGCACAAAATCAACGGAGAGGATGATTTTACGGTTAGAAGTCAAAAAGACTTGTTAACAATCGTCAATACAATTACCAGCGGATTGACACTGATGTTAGCAGCGATCGCAGCCATCTCCCTCTTTGTCGGCGGCATTGGCGTAATGAACATTATGCTTGTCTCCGTAACCGAACGCACCCAGGAAATCGGACTCCGCAAGGCTATCGGCGCACAAGAGCAAGATATCCTGATTCAATTTATCATCGAGGCAGTGATTCTCTCAGCAGCTGGTGGCTTATTCGGTACTATGCTGGGTGTCGGCGGAATTTCGCTTGTCAGCGCCTTTTCTCCTTTGAAAGCCAGCATTTCACCTGTAGCTGTTATCGTTGCTGTCAGTGTTTCCGGTGGTATCGGTTTATTTTTTGGTGTCGTCCCCGCACGACGAGCAGCTAAACTCGATCCAATTGTAGCTTTACGAAGCGCTTAAAAAGTTTTGTAGGGGCGGTTCTAGAATAAACTTGGCATCTCACCAAGATATTGACTAAACGCGCCCACTTTGAGTTTTGAGTCCTGAGTTTTACAGCTAAATAAATGCAAGATATATACGGTTCTGATTCCTCACTCAGTCCTCAGTCTTCAGTCCTCAGCCCTTCAAAAAAAACAATTATTCAACTTGAGGATATTACCAAAGTCTACGGCATCGGTGATACAGAAGTTCGCGCCCTGGCTGGTGTTAGCTTGATCGTGGAAGAGGGCGAGTATTGCTCAATTATGGGCGCATCTGGTTCGGGCAAGTCCACCGCTATGAATATTATCGGCTGTCTCGACCAACCAACCGACGGATATTATTATTTAGATAACGTAAATGTGTCTCAACTGGGAGACTCGGAATTAGCTAAAATTCGCAATCGTAAAATTGGATTTGTGTTCCAACAATTCCATCTTTTGCCTCAACTTTCGGCGTTAGAAAATGTCATGTTGCCGATGGTTTATGCTGGTATACCTAATGGCGAAAGAAGGCAAAGAGCAACAGAAGCTTTAACTCGCGTGGGTTTGCAGCATCGCCTAAATAATAGACCAAATCAACTTTCTGGGGGACAACAGCAGCGGGTAGCGATCGCGCGTGCCATTGTCAACAATCCCGTCTTATTGCTTGCGGACGAACCCACGGGCGCTCTTGACTCGAAAACCACCGAAGAAGTGATGAACATCTTCACCGAACTGAATTCCAGCGGTATCACTGTTGTGATGGTGACTCACGAACCAGAAGTAGCACGTCTCACTAAACGCATTGTCTGGTTCCGCGATGGAGAAGTTTTACACTCTCATCTGAAGCCAGAAGATATTGGTCAGGTGGCTGTTTCTTGATTGGTTAAGTTGTAGGTTGGGTTGAGGAACGAAACCCGACAGGCATAAGCATTTTTTGGGTTTCGTTCCTACGTAAGGTTGGGATTTTTAACTTTAAATAAAGAAACCCGGTTTCTTCACTTCCTTGATTTATAGCGTTTCTCAGTTACGCGCGTGTACATCAGAATAACCTAACCCCCAGCCCCTTCCCTTGTAGGGAAGGGGAGTAAGAATCAAAGCCTGTCTCCTTGTAGGAGACAGGTTTGGAGAGAGGTCAGAGAGTTACTTGCTAGATTTTTAAACTTTACTGCGTAGGAAACTCACCAAGTTTTGCAGAAACGACTGACTGATGCTTCCCTTGCTGACAGACTCCTGTATTAGTTCTGGTACAGCTACTACGGAATTATCCTTTAACTGTGCGGGAGATGGGGCAATCAGCGGCACTTCTTCTGCTAGGCTGAGGACGCTTAAGCGGAAGGCAGCTTGCTGCACTTTCTCCACAGGTAGCCGGAGTTGCTGCGCGATCGCTTCCAGGGAAACAGTCCCTTTGGCAAACTCCCACACTTGCCACTCTAGGGCATCTAGCCGGAAGCGCGGTTGCCCTGTAATTACACTTGTCAAGCCAGAAGTAGGGGCAGGTAGTTTATCTTTTAGTGCCGTCCAGTCTCGTAGCGCCCGCAAACTCATCAGGGTTGCTTCTGTTGCTGGTACGCTCAAACCTGTCATTTCTGCTAAGGGCAAAGGAACTTTGGTTTGAAATTCAAACTGTCCATCCTGTAGCTGGAACAATGCACACACTCGCCGCAATACCTGGCTTTTGAACAGCACTTTCAGTTGTTCGGCTTCCAGAAGTCCGTGAGATTTCAGGCATAGCCCCATCGGTGTTTTATTCGAGAAAACTTGAGCGAGTCGGGAGACAACGCGATCGCTCAACCAACCCCGCTGGGAAATCATTGAGAGTAAACCTTTTTCATCCAGGCTTGCAGCAGCCGCTACAATGCGCCCTTCATGCACCCAGATGTAGTGGGATTGCGAGTTTCGGTTCCGATCTACACTTAAACCATTAATCGTCAACAATCCCGTCTTGTGTCCTTGATCGAGGAACTGAAAAAGTTCAGGCAAGGAAAATTCTGCTAAATAACCAGTAACCGCCATAGTTTTCCTATTTCAGCAGACCGTTTAAATACCAGCTTGAGCGCCTTCTACTGCGGGTATTAGCTTAAATAATAGTTAAATCCCTGAACCATATTCATCAAACTATACTTTTCGTTACATTTTCCCTTATGAGTAGTATAAAAAAGTTAATAAAATAATTTTTTATTTGACTTATTGAAATACTACTAATTAAATTTTTACTTTTAATACAGTTTATCGAACAGCCGAGTCGTAAATTAAGTGCTGGAGCAGAACCAACAAAGCCTGAATTACCGAACTTTTTTGGGTTGCATTCACAGAAACCATAGGCGGTCGATCTTTGTGATTAATGTATCCCAGAGCGATCGCTACATCCTCCTCTTGCCAAGCTCCCGGACAGTCCATATGAGTTAAACCAATCAGCATAGGGATTTGCACTCGCGCTTTCATGAAAGCTAGAAGCTGACGAGCCGCCCGAAAATCGCTAGGACGGTGAGCGTCTACCAGCAGGATGTAAGCATGGGATCTGCGAATTAACAAATCCCACATAAAATCAAATCTTGCCTGACCAGGCGTACCATAAAGGTGCAAAACCATATCCGAACTAAAGTTCAGCCGACCAAAATCTAAAGCAACCGTAGTTTTTTCCTTAATATCGCCTGTTTCATCGGTGACTTGACGATCGGTGTCTACCACTTCAATTTCACTCACACTACGAACGAAGGTAGACTTTCCCGCCCCGAACGTTCCTGTCACAACCAAGCGCATGATTTCCATCAATTTTTACCCTGTAAAAAACCAAGTTTTAAATAAAAGAATTATTGCCGTTATGGTTACTCAAAGATTCGCCTGGTTGCTGTGGTAGATAGCAATCTAAAGAAATCGTTGAGAAAAAGGTTATTACGGGGATTACTTATACAATCAACTACCATTAGCCCCAAAGTAATTTGTTCAACTTTCGACAGAGGAAGTTCAAGTTGCTCTTGCGATCGCTACTTTGGAAACCCCACCCCTTCTACGATTTTAGATTTACCACTCAAAGTTATCTAACCGTAGATTGGACTTTTCTACAACTATTTTAGACAGTACCAACGTGAGCTGGGTAGCTTATTTACCAATGATGCCCAGTCTCGCCAGCTCCAGAATCTCCATTGCTGATATGTATTGCATCAGTATTAAATGCTGATTTATTAAATAACTCTATCTAAAGAGGTATGACTTTTGTTTAAGGATGCTGTGCAGCTTTTATGTCTTCAGACTGTTTTAGGAGGTGATAACAATTAATTATCTATATAGTGTTAGATTAATAAAAAGTTACGAAATGTTAAGCAAGGCAGGTGGCAAGAACAAGGAAGACCTCCAAAAGCAGAAAATCACATCACTGATTTTAGAAAAATCTATCAAATAGTCTTGCCTGTAAGGGTCTAGCAATCAGCTGTGCCAGTGGTAATAACATTTAGTTTTTTTGGGAGAGGAAAGTCGAATGGAATTAATGCGCTTGATTGTGACAGGGACTGTGGGTGCAGGGAAATCCACCTTAGTACGTTCGGTCAGTGAAATAGAAGTGGTAGACACCGATCGCCAAACCACAGATAAAACATCATCAGTTAAAGAAAAAACTACAATTGCCCTCGACTTTGGAAGGCTAAACTTTGGCCCTGACATGGCGGTGCATCTGTATGGCACCCCTGGTCATGCGAGATTTGATTTTATGTGGGATCTCTTGATTCAGAGAGCGCACGCTTATATTTTGCTAGTAGCTGCTGATAGACCAGGCGATTTCCGCCAAGCTCGTCAGCTTTTGGCTTTCATGGAGCAGCGGGTGCAAATCCCGGTGGTAATTGGTCTAACACATACAGACTGCCCCGGAGCTTGGTCTAAGAAGGATGTAGCGATCGCTCTGGGGTACGCCAATAAGATAAAACGGCCTCCCATCGTGATTGTAAATCCAGCCGAAAAAGCTTCTGTAGTTCAGGCTTTGATTACTTTGGTAAATCAGTTCAATTCCAAGAAATCAGCAGCTTTCTCCAAGAAAAGAAGCAAAGCGGCTTGAGGATGAGTTGCGCCGCGACCGCCAACAAATTGCTAAAGTTTAAAAAGCTTATCAGTTAAAGTGGCAAGGAATTAATCATCCAAAAATTAAAACTGAACAAATAGCTATGGTTAAAGCAAAGCCATCTTTAGTTCAGCCGTCAAACGCTTAATTTCAAGCATTAATATCCCCTGTTTAGCAGACCTACTCGCCAAGACCAGTAAGACCGCCTCAGAGCCACAGCTGGTGAGAATACCAAAGCCATTGCTGCCTTCTACATAAATGCGGTCGAGGATACCTCTGGATAACTCAGTGCCAATGCGTTCGCCTAAAGACAGCATAGTAGCGGACATGGCAGAAACTCGTTCTTCGTCCATCTCACCCGGTAAGCTAGAAGCTAGGGGTAGACCGTCGGGAGAGACAAGTGCGGCACCTTGAACGTCACTGGTAGCAGTGACAAAATTTTGGAGAATGCTTTCGAGCTTAGCGGTATTAATTGCCATTGTCGTACCTCGTTAATTGCGATCGAGAAAAGATTTTTGTTGTGATCAGTTGAGGAATTCTCAAATAGAGCGATCGCATCCTTTAATAAGGAGTCAAAACTCCAGCGCGATCGCCTGGAGCATCCCCAAAGACTGCTCCTCGCCTGATCAAATCAACTTTCATCTCCCTCGAAATTCCCATATTCGTTGCGAACTGAGCATTTTCCACCTTCGCACCCCTCAACTCAGTCCCCCTCAAATCAGCACCGCTCAAATTAGCACCGCTCAAATTAGCACCGCTCAAATTAGCACCGCTCAAATTAGCACCACTCAAATTAGCATCGCTCAGGTTGGCAAGACTTAAGTCAGCACGGATCAAGTCAGCAAGACTCAGATTGACACCGCTCAAGTTAGCACTACTCAGGTTGGCAAGACTCAAGTCAGCACGGATCAAATCAGCAAGAGTCAGATTTGCACGAATCATACTGGCACCCCCCAGGTCAGCACCGCTTAAATCGATACCTTTGAGATTGCTACCGCTTAAGTAAGCACTTCTCAGGTCAGCACCACTCAAATCAGCACCACTAAGATAAGCACGAATTAAGTCAGCACGGATCAGGTTAGCACCGCCCAAGTAGGCACGGATCAGGTTAGCACCCCTGAGTCTGGCATTGCTGAGATCCGCACTCCCCAAATTAGCGCCCCTGAGTTTAGCATCGCTGAGATCAGCACTCCCCAAATTAGCATCGCTCAGGTCACTTCCTCTCAGGTCAGCACTACTCAAATTAGCATCGCCCAGATCCGCGCCCCCCACGTTGGCATCACTCAGGTTCGCATCGCCCAGATTGGCACCCCTGAGATTGGCACCCCTGAGATTGGCACCCCTAAGACTTGCATACTTCAGGTCAGTTCCTCTCAGGTCGGCTCCCCGCAAATCGGTTCCCCGCAAATCGGTTCCCCGCAAGTCGGCACCCCAAAGAGCAGCACCTTTTAGGTCAGTTCCCCGCAAGTCGGCACCCCTGAGATTACCACCCCGCAAATCGGCACCTCTCAGGTCTGCCTCAGCAAAATCTTCAGAAAGATTTAAACCAGCAATTGTCGCCAGTTGATCGAGATTGTCTGTTTGTGCTTCTACAATGCGCTGGATCAGGACTTGAAGTTCCTGAACAGATGTTTCATCAGCCATAATGCAATTCTTGCCGACTCAGGTAGGGCTTTAATTTTGGTTCCAACACCCGCAGGACAATCAGCCTTTCCAAAACTGCCCTCTTATTGCGGCTAATGTCTGGGGGCCATAACCCTTGTGCGTCAGTCAAATGTACATCTCGCTTGGAAACTTCAAAAGTTGCTTCTACACGAGTAGGCACTTTCACATTCAATGTTGCCAGCTTTATATTCTCGATGTTGCCTTTCAAAACTGGCTCACCCATATCTTCTTCAAAAATCCAGGTGGGATTCTCCTCGAAAGCTGTTGTCGTTATCTGACAGGTGGTTGCTCCTAACTTCTCTGTTCTGCGCGTTGGTGTACCGAACCCCCTAACTCCAGCTTTACTCCCATTCAAAGAAGGTAGTAGATTGCTCCAAGAAACTTCTTGACGCTGTTGCTCGTTACTTTTTTCCGGCTTTGGCTTTTCTTCTGGAAGGATAAGCTCAATTGAACCAATTAACTGCCGGGATTCATAGGGAAGTTCACCATTTTCCAGTTTTAGCTTTAGTTCTCCACTTTTGATGCCAAACTTGATGCGACCGCCCATCAGCGGTAGCCACTGCTCGTTAAACTTGATGCTTAAGTGCAAATCAATCTGCTCGATTTCATTTTGTTGTGCCTGAGAATCAAAAGTTATAACTAGAGGCTGGATTGGTTGCTCTAGTAGAACTGGAGTTCCTAGCAATTTCATATACAAGCAGCCTGGACATCGATTCTCAGGCTCTGGTTGAGGCAGTGTGGGGAATTGAGACATTACCACGGTAGAACTCTTCGTTCAAGCGGGTTGCCTATAACGCTATCATGACCCGGCGATTCGTAATGTCCGGAAAGTGGAACTTTTCCTTAAGTAATTACGCATAATTAGAAGAATCCGTAGTTCAACTCCTGCGCTTTTTGTCAAGTAACTACCCCAACCAAACTCGATTTCGATTACTCCTTATCTCCAGTCACCAATCCCCAACCTCGCGATCGCGCAAAAATTAAGGAGTGTTTCGCACAACGGAAACACTCCTACTCTTCTCAAACCCTCTCCCAGCCTCAGCCTGGAAGAGTATCAATCTTCTACATCGATTACAAACTCGCAGTCTTGCCAGTTTCCGCCTGAGAAGCAATAGGTTTCACATCGGTATAGCCCATATCACTTGCGATGGTACGGAACATCGAAATTTGCCCCTCGAAGTCCAGCCCTTCTATTTGTCCCATCAAATCGTTAATAGGTTGGCTTGCTTGGTAGTCAGCAGGCATATCTACCACGGTATTCCCCATTTCCTGCGACCAAGTGTACCAAACCATTAACTGATTATTTTCTTTCAATGCTCCATAGGCGCGAGAATATTCTGTATCTTTGCGCTCAACAATTTCTCGCATGATCGCCAGTTGCTTATCATCATCCAATTGCAAATAGTCTCCTAACAGCTTGGGAGCTAGTTCAGGATCTGTTCCTTGGGGAGCCGCTGGGGTGATCGAGTCTCCCATCTTTTTATAAACATAATAAAACCAAGCTAATTTATCGTCGGTGTTCAACGCTTCAAAAGCCTGAACCACTTTTTGTGTTTCATCTGAAAGAGCTTGAGTTTTTATGGTGTTTTCGTCTGGGATCATAAAAGCTATCCAAAAGTAAAGTTAGTATTTCCAGACTAGGAATATCAGACTTTGCAGCTCTTAGTCCCCCTCCAATAGAGAGAATTTTTGCTTCTTCGGTGACGCAGATTGGGTAACGGCTGACAGGGAAGATTGAGGATCTATCCCAAGAGAGTCAAAGTAACAGGGATCAATCCCTTAAAATCGATATCGCAGATAAAAAAGTCTAAATAAATAGGAGTTCCTTATGACTGAAGAAGTGAAACCGAATCCTAGCGAAGCTACAACCCATGACGCTCAGCTAGCTGCTGAGAATATGGCTTCTGGTGAAGAGGAAGTACAAAAAGTTGATCTAGATGCTGACTATGAAGCATCAAAAGCGTTTAGCGTTAGTGAAGTAGACCGCAAAGGTGGTGGCGCGGAAGCCGCTGAAGCTGCTACAGCTCCTAAGTTCAAAGTACCTGAAGCGACAGAGATGAAATCCTCACCAGATACAACAGGCAACCCAGCTGATTATATACAGATGGCGCAGGAGGTCAGCCCCAGAAAGGACGGTTAGGACAATTTAGCAGCCGAGTCAAGGGGCAAGAGTGGCGATCCTGCTGACACGAAAATGGCGAAGGAAGTCCTCTAAGCTGTGAAATAGACAAGGCAGAGCTTCTCGTAGCTGTGGAGTTTTTGAAAAAAGAATTATTAGAACATTCGCTCAACCTATATCGGGTTGGGCTTTAGTTGTGGGAGTCAAATGCTGCATAATGGGAAGGCTTTTATCGTTTATCGTGGGGAGATAGCACACTTGCAGTTGCCAATTTTCCCAGATTGTCAGAGCGATAATTCCATTCCTCAAGCCTTCTTTTCAGTTTAACTATGCGAACCCATTATTGCGGCGAACTTAGAGCAGAACATATTGGAGAAACCGTTACCCTGTGTGGATGGGTAGACCGTCGCCGCGACCACGGGGGTGTGATATTTTTGGATTTGCGCGATCGCACTGGTATCGTTCAAATTGTCAGCGATCCTGTACGCACACCAGATTCTTACGCACAAGCAGAAAGGCTGCGTAACGAATATGTTGTCCAATTTACCGGGCGAGTCAGCCAGCGTCCAGAAGAGTCGCTAAATTCTCGCCTACCTACAGGTGAAGTGGAAATTTATGCAGACAAGATAGAACTGCTCAATCAAGTTTACAAGCAGTTACCTTTTCAGGTGGCGACGGCGGAAAGCGAACCCGTGCGCGAAGACTTGCGGCTAAAGTATCGGTATCTCGATTTAAGACGCGATCGCATGGCGAATAATCTCCAGTTGCGTCACCAAGTCGTTAAAACCATTCGCCGCTACCTCGAAGATACCGAAAACTTCATCGAAGTAGAAACCCCAATTCTCACCAAATCTACCCCCGAAGGCGCAAGAGACTATCTCGTCCCCAGTCGCGTCAACCCCAGCGAGTGGTTCGCCTTACCCCAGTCACCGCAACTTTTCAAGCAACTGCTGATGGTATCCGGCTTTGACCGATACTACCAGATCGCCCGTTGCTTCCGCGACGAAGACCTCCGCGCCGACCGTCAGCCAGAATTTACTCAACTGGACATGGAAATGAGCTTCATGTCCCAAGAAGAAATTATCAAACTAAACGAAGGTTTAGTTTGTCATATCTTCAAGACAATTAAAGGTATCGATTTACCCCGTCCTTTTCCTCGTCTCACCTACGCCGAAGCAATGGAACGCTATGGAAGCGATAAACCAGACACCCGCTTTGGTTTAGAACTCGTCAACGTCTCCGACTTAGTTAAAGACTCTGGTTTCAAAGTCTTTAGTAGTACAGTTGCATCTGGCGGCGTTGTGAAAGTATTACCCATTCCTGGGGGAAATGATGCTATTTCCAATGTGCGAATTAAACCAGGTGGCGACTTATTTAAAGAAGCCAGCGAAGCGGGTGCGAAAGGACTTGCTTACATTCGCGTCCGAGATAACGGTGAAATCGACACTATCGGCGCAATTAAAGACAACCTGACAGAAGAACAAAAGCAGGAACTATTACGGCGCACTGGTGCAAAAGCGGGTCATTTACTGCTATTTGGCGCTGGTGACTCTAATATGGTGAATAAAACTCTCGACCGCTTGCGCTTAGTAGTTGGTCGAGAATTGGGGTTAATTGATCCAGAGAAGATAAACATTCTTTGGGTGACAGATTTTCCAATGTTTGAATGGAACGCCGACGAGAAGCGTTTAGAGGCGTTACATCATCCGTTTACTGCTCCTCATCCCGAAGATGTGCATGACCTAAAAACTGCAAGAGCGCAAGCCTACGATTTAATTTTCAACGGTTATGAAATCGGCGGTGGAAGTCGGCGGATTTACCAGCGAGAAGTTCAAGAACAGGTGTTTGAAGCGATTGGTTTATCCCAAGAGCAAGCATATAACAAGTTTGGATTTTTGCTGGAAGCGTTTGAATACGGAACTCCGCCGCATGGAGGTATTGCTTACGGTTTAGACCGCTTAGTGATGCTATTAGCGGGTGAGGAGTCAATTCGGGATGTAATTGCCTTTCCGAAGACGCAGCAAGCTCGTTGTCTGCTGACAAATGCGCCTTCTGGTGTGGATGAGAAGCAGTTGAAGGAGTTGCAGGTGGCTTCGACTTATAAGCCGAAATCAACTGAGAAAGGCAAGTAAAGAACCCTTCTCTAACCCTCCCCGTTAAAGGGGAGGGAACAAATTCTTTAGTTGGCAAAGGTTAGCGAGCGCACTCTTTGAGATGAATCTGCACTGACAAAGCCACAATATTTTTAAAATCGCTTTATATATTCACGTGTCTTTATCCTTATTTAGCGCTTCATAATAGTTCAATTATTCGTCCTGTAAAAGTCGTTCTTCATCCATTAGTTTTAATAAAAGGTCAAGTTTAAAAATTTCTTCAATCTTTTCAAACTTGGTAATGGTGATTTCTACAATGATTGATTACTTATTTTTATATAAACCATAATATATAGTAATTTTAAACATTTCCTTATACGAGCAAAAAGTCATAATTCTTCTATAATGATTGCAGGACTGTAAATACAAGATTTTGTCTCATAGGCTTCTCGGAAAGAAGCGATCGCTTCTTTAAGTCGCTTCAGGACTGCTTTTTGGGTTCCTGACCTAAGCACCCATTTTCTATACATAAAGCAATCCAGTAAGCCGCAGTATTCCTCCTCACCATTATGCAAAAGTCCAAGGCTCTCCAGTTCATAGTTAACTGAACGTTCCAATTAATTTGGAGCTAAAACTTAATATTAATTATTGACAATTGACAAACGCTATGATAATAGAGTTTAATGATAAATGTAGGGCATTAGTAGATCCCCGCCAAGAGATTTGCTAATGCCCTTGACTAAACTCCTTACGGATACAAATTGCTCGTGTCACAAAATACTGATTCAATCGATTCCACATCAGAAACTCGTGCGATCGCCTACACAAAGCGTCTCAATCCTTGGGCGATTGTTCGTCTCCTTCCCAATAGACAGAAGGCGACGGTGGCTCGATTCCGCAGTCGGTGTGATGCAGACTGTAATATGCAGCGTATGCGTCAGCTGACACCCAACGCTTCCTTTATGGTGGTTTTTGACTGTCAACCAGACAAAGCTGCGATCTAAAGTTCTGGTATGCGATCGCCCTGTTTAGGAAAAGGATACGATCGCACTGTTTGAAGTGATAATGCGATCGCGATGTTTGAGATGAGGATGCGATCGCTAAATTCCTCTCACTTCCTAAAAGCCTATCAATTTCTTGATTAATAAAGCCAAATTGTCTAAAAATCCGCAACACATAAGCGGGTGATACTAATCCTGCTCCGATACTGACTGAAGAATAAGCGATCGCGCTGTTTGAGATGAGGATGCGATCGCTATATTAGTCGCCATTCACGAGCATCAACAAATTGGGACAAATGCCCTACGTTTGTGGTGGCAATTACAACCTCATTTCCTTCATTTGCAACTAATATTGCTTGAGCCGCCAGAATCACATCTCCATCAAGTGCATTGGGGTCTGCTGTTGGTCTTCCTGCACGTCTTGCTTCAGCCCACAGCTCAGCAGCTTTGAGCATCACTTGTGTTGTAATGGGAAGATATATAATCAGCGATTTAAGTTGATCGAGTTGTCTAATTCCTGCTACCTTACTCGCACGGAGTAATTCACGTCGCACCTCATAATCTGCGATTTCAGGCAGCATCACATCGTAGCCTCTCGGCTCCAAAGAATCTAGCCAAAGCCTGCACTCCCGGCACAGAGCCGTAGCTCTGGGATTTGTCACCATTCCCACAGGGCCAGCATCCAGCAAAACTACCCTGCTCATGGGAACAATGGGCGATTAGAAAGACGATCTTCATCCAGTGCCTGACGGAGATATTCCCAGGTTTCTGTTTGCTCCTGTTCATCTCCCTCCTCTTCCCATGACTTTAACAGATCGCTTAGAGCTTTCTGCCGCGCCGCTTTCTCCACTGGGTCAGGGTTCTTAATTTCGTCCATAGCTTTTGCCCAAGCATCTGACGGCGCAGGCTTCACGGTCACACTTTCACGAAACAGCCGAATCATCTGAAGTAAGTTCGGCCAATATTCTTTCGGCGTTTGCTGAATCTCGCGAAGTAGCTCTGCTACAGGTTCGCTTAGGGAGCGCTCGTCCAAACTCTGGTCGGGCATTATTACCTCTACTGCATTGCATGACCGTATGTTTAGCATAACGAACAGCGGGATCGCGATGTTTGAAATGAGGATGCGATCGCGCGGTTTGACCTCTCCCCAACCCCTCTTTGAAGCGGAGAGGGGAGCCGGAAGCCCCAACCCTACGAGGGAAGGGGGCTTGGGGGTTAGGCTTCTTCGCAATCGCAACAAGCGGTGTAAATATCCAGCAAAACATCATCGATATTTTTTCTTACTTCTGCATTTTTAATTCGCAACAAACGCAATCCTCGTGCTGACAAAACTTTGTCACGTTCTGCATCGTATTCAGATATATTAAGCAAGGTGGGCATTCCCCGCCTTGCTACTATTATCGGCTAGCGCAAAGCACTAGATGGAATACCCAAAACATCTTCAATCCGAGGCATTCCTTGCAGCGGAATCACGCCACCTTCATCCTCAAAATTAGCGATTTGATAGAAGTTAAACCCGAAATTTTACGATATTGTAATTTGTTCTTGTACCCAAGTTCTAAAAGCTCTCATTGTCTTATTCCTACCAGCAGTCTTTACCTGGCTCAAATACTGAGGAATCACCTCAATAAGCGGTAAATTAGGAAAAATCAGGCTAAAGGCTGACTCAGTATAATTTCTATCTCGTAATACATTAATTTGTAACTTCCCTTTTTCAAATCGCCAAAGCTCAGGCACTCCTAATGCTTCATAAATAGCCGGATGAGTGCGAGAAGTTATATCTATTTCTAAAGCTAAATCTGGAGGTGGGTCGATTGATAAGGCTAATTTTTCTTTTCCTCTTACTGCTGCTTCATTTTGAATATAGAAACAGTTATCGGGTTCTATCCCTTTCAGCATATCCCGGTTTTTAAAAGTAGTAGAACCAAGAGGATAAAAATCGATATCTAGTTCTTCTAGAATAATTTCAATAAAGTTGCTGATAAACAGTTTATTGGTTTCATGCTCTGGCAAGGGTGTCATGATTTCTAATATTCCATTGTCATAGGCTACTCTTGAGGCACGATGTTCTCCTAACTCTTCTAAGATGGTTTCAAATTCTTGCCAGGTTATATCTTCTAGGAAAACTTTATGGCCAGGCGGGATATTAAATCGCTTTAATTCCAACAGCATTTTTAAGCCTCATCTTCAATATTGGGAAAGTAGGGCGAGCAATGCCCACCCTACTTTAATTATCGACTAGCGCAACGAACCAGATGGAATACCCAAAATATCCTCAATCTTGGGCATATCTTCTAAGGCAATCACGCGACCTTCATCCTCAAAATTAGCGATTTGGTCGAAGTTGAGATAGCGATACAAATCACCCGCAAAAGGATGAATTTTCTTCGCCACAATCTCCAGATATTCCTGCACCGTGGGAATGCGACCTAACATCGCACAAACTGCTGCTAATTCAGCAGAACCGAGATAAACTCGCGCATCTTTGCCCATGCGATTATTGAAGTTGCGCGTGGAAGTTGAAAATACGGTTGTACCGTCATCCACACGCGCCTGATTTCCCATGCAGAGACTACATCCCGGCATCTCTGTACGCGCACCTGCGGCATCAAATACACTATAAACACCTTCTTCTTTTAGTTGGTGTTCATCCATTCGAGTTGGAGGACAAATCCACAAGCGGGTTTTGACTGCTGTTTCGCCTTCCAACACTTTCGCGGTGGCGCGATAGTGTCCGATATTCGTCATGCAAGAACCAACGAATACTTCCTGAACTGGATCGTTAGCAACTTCAGAAAGTAACTTGACGTTATCAGGATCGTTCGGTGCGGCGACAATTGGTTCCTTGATTTCGTTCAAGTCAATCTCAATAATTTCCGCATATTCTGCATCTGAATCGGCTCCCATTAACACAGGATTTGCCAACCATTCTTCCATCTTGGCAACGCGGCGCATGATAGTACGCGCATCGGCGTAGCCTCGCGCTACCATGTTTTTCAACAACGCTACGTTGGAACGCAGATATTCGGAAATTGTCTCGATACTGAGTTTAATTGTGGAACCTGCACAAGAACGTTCAGCGCTGGCATCGGTAAATTCAAAAGCTTGCTCAACTTTCAAGTCTGGCAAACCTTCAATTTCCATAATTCGCCCCGAAAAGATGTTTTTCTTGTTCTGTTTATCGACAGTCAAAAGACCTTTTTGGATGGCAATATATGGGATAGCATTGACGATATCCCGCAGGGTGATACCGGGTTGCAATTCGCCTTTGAAGCGGACTAAAACAGATTCCGGCATATCCAACGGCATTACGCCCAAAGCTGCTGCAAACGCAACTAACCCGGAACCTGCGGGGAAGGAAATACCCAAGGGAAAGCGGGTGTGGGAGTCACCGCCAGTTCCCACTGTGTCTGGTAACAGCATCCGGTTTAACCAAGAGTGGATGATACCATCGCCGGGACGCAAGGCGACACCGCCACGCTGGGCGATGAAGTCGGGCAGTTCCTTGTGGGTTTTCACGTCCACTGGCTTTGGATAGGCGGCGGTGTGGCAGAAACTCTGCATTACCAAGTCTGCGCTGAAACCCAGACAGGCGAGTTCTTTGAGTTCGTCGCGGGTCATGGGGCCTGTGGTATCTTGAGAACCAACAGTGGTCATTATTGGTTCGCAGGAAGTTCCAGGGCGCACCCCAGCGAGTCCGCAGGCTTTGCCGACCATTTTTTGTGCCAAGGTGTATCCTTTGCCCGTGTCGATGGGTGGGCGAGGACGGATGAAGATGGGGCTTGTTTCTAAACCAAGGGCAACTCGGATTTTATCGGTGAGGGTGCGTCCGATAAGTAGGGGAATGCGTCCTCCGGCGCGTACTTCGTCGGTGATGGTGTCAGGTTTGAGGCTAAAGGTGGAAATAACTTCGCCAGCTTCGTTGGTAATTTCACCTTTGTAGGGATGAATGGTAATTACCATCCCGGTTTCCATCTGGGTGACATCGCACTGGATGGGTAATGCACCTGCATCTTCGGCGGTGTTGAAGAAAATCGGCGCGATCGCACTCCCTAATATATATCCCCCCGCCCGTTTATTTGGTACGAAGGGGATATCATTGCCAATGTGCCACAGCACTGAGTTAATCGCAGATTTGCGCGATGAACCAGTCCCCACTACATCCCCCACATAAGCCACGGGATGCCCTTTTTTCTTTAACTCGGCAATGGTTTCTAAACTTCCCGGTTGCCGAGATTCCAGCATTGCCAAGGCGTGCAAGGGGATATCCGGGCGAGTTGTGGCGTGGGTTGCGGGGGATAAATCGTCGGTGTTCGTTTCTCCCGGCACTTTAAAGACGGTGACGGTAATGGCTTCGGGCAAAGTGGGGCGAGAGGTGAACCACTCAGCCGCCGCCCAAGACTCGATTACTTGTTTGGCGTAGGGATTAGTTTCGGATAATTCCTCTACATCGTGGAAGGCATCATACACCAGCATGATTTTGCTTAAAGCTGTTGCGGCTGCTGATGCCAATTCATCGTCTGATTTAAGTAAATCTATTAACGATTGCACGTTGTAACCGCCTACCATTGTCCCCAGCAACTCGATGGCGTAGATGGGGGAAATTAGGGGGCTTTTGGTTTCGCCTTTGGCAACGGCGGTGAGAAATCCTGCTTTGACGTAAGCTGCGGGATCGACGCCTGGGGGAATGCGATCGCGCAACAATTCCAACAACGTCTCTTCTTCACCAGCTGGCGGATTTTTCAACATTTCGCACAGTTGCGATGTTTGTTCGGCATCCAGGGGTAAAGGGGGAATTCCCAAAGCCGCACGTTCAGCAACGTGTTGACGATAAGATTCAAACATTTTCTAGTCTCCACAAACAATTAAGAGCAAAATTTAGGGGCGAATCGCTTTTAGGTTCTCCGCCTGGAGAATACAATCTCGATACCTGCGCTTCACAGCCACCAGTGAACAGAGAGTGTCGCCGCTACTGCTTGAGACGCAGATCAACATTATTAATTATTGTGAAAAATTGAAATAGGATTTGTACGGATTGCTGCAACTTGGTTGTTCGACGGCAACATTGCACAAAAAAAAAGGCGATCGCTCTCTATCGCCCGCTTACTTCTATAAACCAGGAATCCGTCGTCTTCAGATTTGAAGATTTCGTGCTTAGATCAAATTCTACATCTTTAGGGGGATGAGCGCGATATTTTTCTGTCGAAACGCGATCGCACTTTAATTGCAGACTACTAAATTAAATATCTCTGACAGGCATCTTGCCTACCAGAGATATTTTAATCAGTTTCACCTAATTAGCACACGCTCAATTGCTTCGACTCTGCCTCCAGAAGGCGCATGAGGTTTTCATCGCCTTTAGCTTTGGCTACCTGGATGCGGTGTTCCAGACTGCGCCGGATACTCTCCAAGTGCATTCTAGCGGCTTCATCCATCATTTTTTGACGGTTTTTATCCACTGACAATTTGCACTCCGGTAAATTTACCAATTGTTCAAGATGTTGCCGCTGTAGAGTATCGGTTGTTCCGGTTTTGCCGACGATGTAGGGAACGCCACGATACTTTAAATTAACGATCACATCAGGAACCTGAACGTGTCTGGGATATTGAACTTTATAGCTTTGACCCCGATACTTAGCCAAAATTTCGCCTTCAGTCACTTCCAGCGTGGGTGAGGTGTTTTCATAACTGCTACCGCGATAAGAAAATTTCATAAATTTTGCCTCCAATTAAGTTTCCTAAGTATTTCTTACTAAATGAGGTGGTTGCGAGTACGACATCGCTCTCTAGTTCTATTCTCCAGTGCCGTTGATGGCTCCGAATCCCCATCTGGTAAGAACTAAATATTTTTATTTCTGTATCTATTTTTACATTTTGCTAGCATATCGTCAACGATTAAGATACTTTAAGCAACATTTATAACTTTAGGTAGATACGACACTGAAGTCCTCTATTACCTGGGGACGATAAACTTGGTGCGATTCATCTGGTGATTTGTGGCGTTCCAGATGTCAACAGAAGCGGCTAACTTTCTTTGAAAGGCTAATTATTTTGATGAACTAAGTTTGGTTTTTCACACCACAAGCAGCACAAAAATTTTTACAGTTACAACTTGCAGCCTCATCCCATCTCGATAAGGCTGACAAAGATATCGCTAGTTGATGATTATATTTCAAAGAATGCGATCGCGCTCTCTAAAGTTGAAATCTTCCTAAGCTGACAAGTCGCGCAGGAAGTAGAAGTGATCGCTCCTCCAATCACTACCCTTAACTCGCCCTAAATAACCTGTTAAAGGCGAGGAAAGTTCTACAAGTAAATCGTGAACTTGCAGCTCATCTAGCTTAGAGTTTGGCTCTTTGGCAAACACAGCATTGTAGTGAACGCGGATTTCGACTGTCAAGTGTTCACTTCCTGGCTCACCAAGCTGCTTAACTGCTTCAACAATCTGCGATCGCAACTTGATTTCTTGGTTAACTTTGTCGATGTAACTATCTAGTTTATCGTCAGCCAATCCAAAGGGAGCTTGCTGCAAGCACAGCTTAAGCTCTAGCAAATCTATAGAGTTTTTGTACTGTGCTTGGAGTTCAACCAGTCTTTGCAACGTTTCAGGTCTCATGGCATTCATTTGATTTTCAATAGCTGCTTGAAGAGCTGGAGGAGTTAAAGGGCCAGCGGCAACAATTAACTTGATTGCATGGTCAAATTCAGCTTTACCTAGATGGGTATGACCGAGATGGATTAGCTGAGCCGTTACGCTATTCGGTACACTTTCTTTTTTACTGGCTTTGCATTCGCCAACTACTGGATAGGGTTTTTCACAGTAAAAATCTATTCCTCCAGCGCCTCCTGTAGCCTGTGGATCGAGGCTAGCTTTTGGGTTGCTGTTAGAATTTGTGAAACCTAGCTTTATTAAGCTCCTTCGGACTAATTTTTCAAATTCTTGACCCTCGCTGGAATTCCCTACTTCTGCAATTTTCTGAATCCAAGCCAAATCTGAATCTATTCGCTTTGCAGTTTGATTACTACTCCAGCCCAGAAATATTCTTATACTCTGGTCTAGTTCCTCGGCTGCTGGGTTTGTGGCTGATAAAAGAGCGATCGCATTCTGCAACTCTTCCAATTCTGGATGCAGTGGAGGCTGTCTGTGTTCTAGCTGCTGGCGGCGTTGGGTGAAGATGCGATCGCTCAATACAGGCGAAGATTCAGTAACATTCAGGAGATTCGGTAAAGAAACATAATTACCCTTTGGATTTACTGGAACTTCAATCGGTTGATGTAGCGGATAAACTCGCAAATAAGTCATAAAAATATAAGGACGTTGAGACAGAATTTGCTGCAATGCTTCTGTTGTCCAAATTGTCAACCGCGACAAAGCTTCTAACCCTTCAGAATTATCTATAATTTGGCACAATTCGCACCTAGCCCAAGCTTTAATAGTGATTGTTTCAGAATTTAACTGGGCAAATGCAGTTTGAGCAATAGATAAAAAATTCGGGCGATAGTGTTGCTCTATTGGTAGCAAGTTAATCGAAGCATCAGCAGGATACAGAGCAAATTGTCGCCCCGGATCAATGAATGTCCGAGGCGTAGCTGCGATCGCTCTCCCTTGAATTAATGCTTCAATCTCTGGCGCTGGTAGTCTTAAGGCAGTATCAAGGTTAACAGAATTTACTGGCGACATACTTCATCTTATGGTTGAAATTGAGTTAATAACCAAGCCACAACTTGAGAGTGTGCCATTTGACGACTGCGCCGCAAAGTCTCTTCTAATACTGCCATCTCTAAACCTGGTAATATTTGAGATTGAGTAATTCTTCTACTACCACCACTAGGAATTATTTCAAAGGCAATTATTTCGGCTTGTTGCACATCGACTATCCAATATTCAGATACTTTTATATCTTCATAAAGTAAGCGTTTTTCGCCTTTGTCATCAGCTAGGGTACTGTCAGAAATTTCAATAGCTATATCTGGCGGTGGAGTAAGGTCAAGATTAGCGATCGCTGTTCCTGTCGGTACCATTCGCGCCCGTTCTCCGATGTAGTAAGATACATCAGGTTGGCACTCTCGAACACCTGTTTTCCGGTAGCTACAGTTATCTAAGCAATTCAGTGGAATGTTTTTGAGAGCGGCGAATAAGGTGACAGCAATAGCAATAATCCCATTATCTTTTGCATGATCAGGGCCTACTGACATAGTTTCAATCCTCATTCGTCCATTGTAGTAGTAGCCTTTAGCTTTTTGATAAGCTGGGTCTTCAACGGTTTGGATAAATTCATCCCATGTAGCTACAACCCAAATATCAGTCGGTAGTTTTGTCCGCATGGTACTCATAAATTTCTCTGTTGCACTCAACTTATATAGCAATCCTATTTGAGTTGTGAGATGCTAGACCTTCAGATCCCCGACTTCTTAGAGAAGTCGGGGATCTTGCCTTCACGAAACATTTAGGACTGCTATAGCCAGGACATCAAGCATTAATTTTGTTGAGTAAGGTGTCGATTCCCTCTTCTATGTTGTCTGATTTAGATACATCAGCCATCATAGATTCCTCTGAAACTACGGGTTCTTCTTCAATCATATCCGTAGGCACCTCATAAGATGGATCGCTGAGAATCTCTTTAAGCAGAGGGTTACTAGCTCCCAGCATTTTTTCAGCTCCTTTCTCAGTGATGAACTTAATAATTTCAGCCTCACTTAACTTATAGTCTACTTCTCGCTTTTGATGAACAGCCCGAATAGCTATTAGAGGTTTTATCTCATCTTCTTTCAGTTCCACAAATTCTCCACCTTTTTCTCTAATTAGAGGTTCAAGATACTTGGATTCCATAGGTTTAGTCATTTTCTTAGACCTGGAACGAACTAAACAACCTCTAGTTAAATCAAATTTTTTATAGTCATTCAGCTTGCCCAAACCTGTTGATAATGAGACACCACCAGCATACTGAAGAACTGCAACGCCAATTTTCACGGGTTGTCCGTTTTCTTTGCCAATTATCTTGAAATTGAGGTGCTTGTCCGTTTTATTTTTACAAACTTTATCTGTAACCTCTTCAATGGTGACTCTTTCTACTGTTTGTCCAATGAATGTCTGAAAGCCAAATGAAAGAGCATCAGCAAGTTGGAAATTATCATCTAAGTAATTTCCTATATTTTCTTGCATTTCTTCAATAAAAGCCTCCTCTACTGGATCTGAAGGTGGTTTTACACTTTCACGGTCTAGCATCTTAGACAAGTTCTCTTTACACCACACCAATACTTGTCTAACGGTTTCTGACTTTGTTTTACCAATACCCCTGAGTTGACTTTCAGAAAATGGATAAACTGAATAAGGAGGAACCAAGTTTTGAGCTTGATAAAAATCTCTTAACCGCAAGGTCACTAAATCAATGACAGAATCCTCATCCATGAATTTTAAATCAAGTGGTTCTCCATAGTCAGAAATCTTCCGCCAAGATAAACTAGGCATTTGTTTAACTTTATCCTTCCATACAGCAGGAAGCATCACACTCAGAATTACCCCACGCTTGAGATTTTCAAAAAGTTCTTTTATTAAACCAGCCACAACTTGCGCTCTTGTCAAGCCAGTGTCTGGATCAGTGTCTGGATTGTCTAATTCATCAAAACAAATGACAAGTTCGTTATATTCACTTATCAAATCCAAAATTTGCAAAACAGCATCAAAAGATTGACGTTGAGTGGGTAATCTTAACTCGTTAGCTTTAAATTGAGCTAGTTCTTGACCAGCTAACCATTGAACTGCATCAAGCATTTCTTCATCTGAGAGTGTCCAAAAAATTGCTCTGACAATATTAGGATCACTAACATCTTTTACTTTGCGAAATCCTTTGGTTAGGTCGTTCACCCATTTATTGACTTGCTCTGGTTTACCCTTTCCAAATTTTTCAACTAGCTCTTTAGGAGAAACAGTCTTGTTCTTAGGGTTAGCAGCCTTAAATACCTGGTTAGCCATAGATGTCGCTAGTTCCTGCCATTGTGTGACTTCTTGGCTACCAAGGTTTCTGAGACTGTCAGCTAAAATTACCTGAAATCCTTGCTTAATTTGTTGGATATCACCATATTTGTTGGCGTAGACAAACAAGGCACCACCCTGAGACTGTAGATGATGACGGATGCGGCTAATAAGGTGGGTTTTACCAGTTCCATATTCCGCAGTTATGACGATCGAGGTTGTCCGATTTTGCTCAATCGCCTGAAAAACTGCATTGGAAGCGTGATTATTTAGAGATTCCACATCAAGAAATCCCTTTCCCCAAATATTTTGATAGCGTACAACGACCTCGTTAAATGGGTTTTGATCCAAAAGAGCAGATTTTAAGGATTCGACGGAGGAAACAGAAGAGTTAGTCATGGCTTATTGCGTGAGGTAACGAATTTACAAAAAGATTTAGATCAATTTTTAGAACTTAGGCGTTTGACGTAGTAACGTATTCCGCCAAGTTCAGTTTTGATGGAGTCTTCAGCTTTATCAGGTGTGATGTCTGTCATCTCGCCGCCTATGAGTTGGACAAGATCGTTGGCTTGCATTTCCAGCAACCATTCACTGAACTGCGATCGCGTTACCCGTTCCCCAATCTCCCGCCGAATCCGGTAAATCGGCACCAGATTGTCCAAGTTATAATCCCGGTTAAGCTGGTCGTAAACATCCAACGCTACAGGTTTAAACTCGTCGTAGGATGCGATCGCTTTCCCTTCCGCCTTACGTTGTACACCAGGAGCAGTCGCACCATTTGATAGTGTCCCCATCTCTCGGAGCCACTTCAACAAAGCATTGGCAGTTTTTGCCCCTATTTGAGAGTCAAACTCGAAATTAACACTGTTGAGTTTCTCGCCTAGCAACTGGACACCTTCGGAAGACAGGGATATCTTATTCTTGGAGAGAGCGATCGCTCCGGCTTTTTCTAATTCTTGAAAAATGCCTTGATAGTCCGCAGCTTTCTCATTTGTTCTTTGAATTCGTTGGGTTAATTCACCTTTCTTAACTTCCGCTTTCGCGCCGCCCATATCCCACAGCGCCAAAAGCAGGCGAGTTTTTCCTTGGTCTTCCGTACCCCGTAAGCCTTTAGTTTCTGCCATCTTAATAATTCTTAGTTGCTGAAAAAAATACCGTCTCAGGTCAAACCACCTAACGTATAATAACCGCACATATCTAGCAAATCGCCTGTAAATGCGCTAGAGAATGCTTGTGCTGATTTACACAATAAATTACACAAGAAATAAAATTAAAAAAAATTAGTATTAATCGCTCATGGAAATTGACTCAATTCTTCAACCGTTTCAACGTTTTGGCGTTCATCTTGGACTAGAACGCATTGAAAAACTATTAGCCAATTTGGGCAACCCGCACCAGTCTGTCCCAGTTATTCATGTGGCTGGAACAAATGGTAAAGGCTCAGTTTGTGCCTATCTCTGTGCAGTTCTAACAGAGGCGGGTTATCGCGTCGGACGCTACACTTCCCCGCATTTAATTGATTGGAATGAGCGTATTTGTCTCAACGAACAGGCAATTTCCCTAGAAACGCTGCGAGAATTGCTGCTACAAGTCCAAGCAGCTATCCAACCAGATGAAGAGTCACCAACTCAGTTTGAAGTCATCACCGCTGCTGCGTGGTTGTATTTTTACCAGCAGGAAGTAGATGTCGCGGTGGTGGAAGTCGGATTGGGAGGACGTTTGGACGCGACCAATGTATGCGCCAATCCCCTCGTTACCATCATAACTTCCATCAGTCGGGAACACTGGCAGGTACTAGGCCCTACCCTAGCTGACATCGCTAGAGAAAAAGCTGGTATCCTCAAACCAGGATGCCCGGCGGTAATTGGGCAATTGCCAGAGGAAGCGATCGCAGTCGTAAAACAGCGGATTGTAGAATTAGGTTGTCCGGCTGTTTTCCCTCAAGCAGCGGTGGAGTTAGGAACCGCAGAGGCGCAGAGTAAAGAAAGATGGGTGGAATATAGGGATATTGAGAATTTGGAATTCAATCCAAAATCCGGTTCCCCCGTCCAAAATCCAAAATCGATAAAGTATCCTTTGCCGTTGTTGGGAGATTTTCAACTGCAAAATTCGGCGTTAGCGATCGCATCTTTCCAAATTCTCTGTTCACAAGGTTGGAAAATTACCGAACAAGCGATCGCATCGGGGATGGGAAAAACTAAATGGTTGGGAAGACTCCAGTGGACAACTTGGAAAAATCGTCAATTACTAATAGATGGCGCACATAATCCAGCAGCTGCGATCGCTCTGCGTCAGTATGTCGATACACTGGAAAAATCCCCCATACATTGGGTGATGGGGATGCTTTCAACTAAAGACCATGCAGATATTTTTAAAGCTTTACTTAGAGAAGGCGAAAAGCTTTACTTAGTCCCCGTACCAGATCATACTTCAGCCGAAACTGAATCTTTAGCCACCCTTGCACAAAATATCTGCCCGCAATTAGGAGATTGTCGCATCTATCCCGAACTCACAGATTGCTTGGAAGCAGCCACAGCGATCGCTACCCCAGATGATTTAATAGTCTTGTGCGGTTCCCTATATCTAATTGGTCACTTCTTGAAACATGCAAAGTAACGTAAAGGTTCTCTGCGTTACTTTGCGTTAAAAAACTACCTTTGATTCCACGCTAAAGCCGCATCACTCACGGCTTGATCTACCGTCTTTTGTCCCAACATCGCCGCCTGCAAATTTTCATAAATTGCCTTCTGCAACTTGTTAAGATCATTCATCGCCGGAACCAGCACCTCTGCGTCTTGCAAATCTTTAGCACTGATAGCGCGAGCTTGTGCCAATGGCGATGTTTTCGCATCACCCGCTAATTGGCGTTGATACTCTTTTAGTGCTTCAACTGTAGAAGGTAGCACATTCGCAGCTTTAGCAAAAGCCAACTGATTTTCTGTATTTGTCACATACAAAGCAAACTTCAAAGCATCATCCGGCCGATTAGTGTCGCGGGGAACTACCAAATTCATCACCGCCACATTTTTCTTACCCGTCTCGCCAGTAATCTGCGGTGCAGCAGCCGACACTTGCGCGACAACGGGTGCATTCTTCTCAATCGTATTCATAAACTCCGCCCCCGTCCCCAGCAGCGCCGTCTCCCCAGCCTGGTATAGTTCTACTGCACGTCTATGCCCTTGTGTCAATACCTCCTGCGGCAAGTAACCCTTCTTATAAAGGTCTACCCAATACTGAAACGCCGCCTTACCTGTGGGCGTGTTAAAAGCCGCCTTACCTTCAGCATCCACCAATTGAACGCCCATCTGCACCAACGACTCCAGCACCTCCCCCGAATCTTCCGGAACCAGCGTCACAAAAAACGCATACTTACCAGTTTTCTCCTTAATTGCTTCAGCAACCTGTGCCAATTCGGTATAAGTTACTGGTGGCTTACTGATACCAGCTTTTTTAAACAAATCGGTATTGTAAATTGTTACCCGCGTCGTCAGATACCAGGGAATGCCAAAACTTTTGTCATTGAGAGTGCTTGCCTTCCATATATTAGGTAAGTATGCCGAGCGTACCTGTTGAGGAACTTTAGCATCCAAATCTAACCAAGCATTGCGCGATGCCAGCTGGGAGGCGAAGTCAGGATTCAGATTCACCACATCCGGTGCCGTTTTTGCCGAAACCGCTGTCAAGATTTTGCTCTCCATCGCACTCCAGGGAACATCTACCCATAGCACCTTGACATTTTTATTTTCAGTTTGAAAGCTAGCAATCAGCTTTTGAAAATACTCAGTAAACTGTGGTTGTAGCTGCATCGTCCAAAATTCAATTTCTGGGTTTCCTGAGGAGGATGGACTAGGGCTACAACTAATCACCCAGCTGAGCATCAATCCCAACAGGGCGCATATGCTCAAACGTCTCCAGGTATTTATCCGGCTCATGTAAATCGCAATCCCATTTTGGCAATAGAAGTAATCTATACTACCCGATGAGGTATATCTAATGTATGGAATCTTTCGGGGTGTAGTTTTGTCTCTACCGATGTGTTTATGAGCTAGATTGGGTACCATAAATCTGTCTGTATTTCCCTAAACCCAATCCCCTCACCTACTACGCGATCGCAGGGCTGCGAAGAAAAGCCAACAAAAAAATATGTTTACCCGCTTTAAAGGATTAATAGCCAAACGTACCAAAGGAATTGGTATAGAAATCGCCCCGGAACGGATTAATATTGCTCAGCTACGCAAGCAGGGTCAAGGATTCAAATTGGCAGCGCTCTCCTCTACAGAGGTTCCCGAAGGAATCTTCCAAGAAGGCAAGATTGCAGATGCCCCGGCTCTAGCTGAACTAATTAAGATGGCACTGGCAGAAAGTAAAATAAAAGTCCAGAACGTTGCCACAGCCGTTTCTGGGCGAGAAGCAGTAGTGCGCGTTATCCCAGTACCAGCCGAACTCGATGATAGAGAGTTGCGGGAAATGGTGCTGGATCACGAAGCAGGTCTATATCTGCCATTCCCACGGGAAGAAGCCGATGTGGACTATCAGAAGCTGGGCTTTTTCACCGATGAAGATGGAATTGAAAAGGTACAGGTTCTGCTAGTTGCCACTCCCAAGGAAATTACAAACAGCTATATTGAGACTTTCCGGGAAGCTGGGTTAACAATCGATGTGTTGGAGATTAGTAGCTTTGCCTTAATTCGGACGATTCGAGAGCAATTGCGACAATTTGGGCCTCAAGAAGCAGCTGTATTGGTGGATATAGAGTTCGATAGCACCGAAATTGCGATTATCGTGGATGGAGTGCCGCAATTCTCGCGCACAGTTCCTATTGGAACGTTCCAACTTCAGAGTGCTCTTAACCGGGCGATGAATTTACCGACATCAAGAAGCACCGAAACGCTCCAAGCGATGACAATTCCCAACACACCAGTCGATAACGTCAGATCAGGTGCAACAGGCATCAATCCCGGTATGGCTGCTTTGGTGAGAGTTTTAGGAGAGCTAGCCGACGAACTACGTCGCTCTATCGATTTTTATCTAAATCAGAGCGAAAATTTGGAAGTGGCGCAGCTGCTACTAGCAGGGCCTGGAGGAGGAATTGGACAACTGGATGAATTTTTCACGCAACGGTTAAGCTTGCCAACTACGCAAGTAGACCCAGTTGCTGCTCTCTCTTTGGAGGTGACAGAAGAAATTTCGCCAGTGCAAAGACCGGGATTAGGAGTTGTCTTGGGATTAGGACTAAGAGAGGTTTAAAGGGATGTATAGCTTAGATATCAATTTTCTTAAGGATCGTGGCATAGTACCAGGTCCCGCTCGTGGCGGTGCTAAATCAGCCCCTGATAGTAAGAAGATGCTGCCGCTGTATGCGGGATTGGCAGTTGGTCTGCTACTACCAGCAGCGGTGGGAGGACTGTGGTTGTTGCTGCAAAACCAAACAGAACGGTTGACTGCGGTCAGCGGTACATTGGACGAGCAGCTCAATAAAGGCAAAGCCTTAGAGCAGCAAATTCAACAAGTAAATCAAGAAACCCAGGCGGTTCAAGGCGATACAAAGGCACTCGCCAGTATTTTCAACGAAATTTATCCTTGGTCAGCAATTTTACAGGATATACGCGATCGCGTCCCCCTGGGATTGCAAATCACCACCATTGAACAAATTGCCCCCGATGCAGCTGCTGCCGCCGCCACCCCGCCCAGCCCCGGTGCTACAGTTGAACCACCAAGCTCCAACATTGTAATTACCGGAAAAGCTCCCAGCTTCGACCACGTAAACGACTTTTTACTGACGTTGCAGCGGTCTAAGTTATTCAACAGCGACAACACCCAAATAGTGATTGCTGAGTTGAAAGACAACACAACCCAGGTGGAATTTCCTAAAAACCTGACTGAGGGGAATGGCCCTAAATTAGAAATCAAATTGCCAAAAGTGGTGGAATACAAAATTCAAACCAGCCTCAGCAATGCCCCTGCTGCCGACTTACTCCGAGAGTGGGAACGCAAGGGTGCAGTAGGATTGGTGACTCGGCTTAGAAACCTTCAGAACAAAGGAGCGCTTCAACAATGACCGCTAATCCAGATTTTTTACCATCTCAAGATGGGGATAACGCAGCTGAGTATCCCACTGCCTTTGGAATTACCTTCACGCCCACAGTAAGCGGTGCTTTATTGGGTGTACTGGGGTTACTCGGAGCAGCTTACCTCGGTGTTAATATGGTGCTGCCTGCATGGGATCAGTATCAAACCCTGCAAAACGATGTGAAAAACAAGCAGGAACAAATTAAACAACAAGAACAGCTCCAGCAACAGCTTGCACAGGCAAAGGTAAACTTAAATCAGGCAAAACAGCAAAAAACTGCTGTCATGTCCATGTTTGGAAATGAGAAAAACTTGGATACGATAATGCTGGATATCAACCGCTTCGTTAGAGCTAGAAGTGCCAAGTTGACAAAATTTGAGCCTGCTCAAAACGATGCCGGAACTCCCAATAGTAGTAATGTGATTACTGATAGCTCGTTGGGAGCAGAGGTCAATGGAAAACTCAAACATAAGGTGTATAACGTAGTTTTTGAAGGGGACTACGGGCAAACCCAATCTGTTATGAGAAGTCTGGAACGATTACAGCAATTGCTGTTAGTAAAAGACTATAAAGCAAGGATGCTTGAAAGTGAGACTCAACAAAAAGTTGTAGTAAACCGCCAAGGAAAAATTATCCCAAGCGGTAAACCAAACAACAGAACTTTGATTGAAAACTCTTTTAAGCTAGAGGTGCTGCTGCCATTGACAGCGGAAGAAGCGAAACAGGCAGCGGCAGCGGCGGCTCCACCACCGGCGCAGTAAACAGCGCTTATGGTGCCGAAAAGTCGGCATGAAAGCTGTTATTTAAGATGCAGAAATTGGTTTTTTGTGTGAGGAGAAAATAGTGAAACAGCTATCAAAATTGGGTGGGATTTTGCTGGGTTCGGCATTAGTTTTGCCAGCAACGCAACGAGTAATGGCAGCTGTTACGCAAGTAACAGACGTACAGCTCAATCCCACGGCTAACGGTGTGGATGTGGTGCTAAAAACATCTGAGGGCGAAGACTCTAAGGAGTCTGTTATCCGCCCTCAGATTTTTACAGTTAGTCGTGGAAATGAATTGACGGCAGATTTGCCAAATACCCAGTTGAGCTTACCTCAAGGTGAGAGTTTTCGTCAGGAAAACCCGGCTCCAGGCATCGCATCGATAGTGGTGAATCAGCAGGATGCCAACAGCATCCGGGTGATAGTGAGCGGGGAAGACAAAGCACCATCTGGAGAAGTTAGCTCGAATCAAGAACGAGGTATTACCTTAAGCGTTAACCCAGTTGCAGGTACAACAAAAGCCGCACTTCCCACTCCAAACGACTCGGCACCAGTCAAAGATCCTCTCCCAGAGAAAGCAGCGCCAATTGCTCAGGCTGCACCGCCGCTAGCGCCACTAACTCCAGCACCGCTTGCCCCGGCAGCACCACTGGCTCCAGCGCCACTGCCGGGGCAAGCGGCTCCAGCGCTACCAGTAGTTCCTCCGGCTCAACCAGTAATAACCACCCCCAACCCAGACGTTCTGGTGCCAAACCCGAAAATTACAATTGACGGGGTTCCAGCACCAGCAGCGGGGGCTGTGCAACCAGTTACTGCGGCACCGCCTTTCTTACCGAGAGCGATCGCGCCCCCAGTCGGCGATATTACCATCTCCAACACCAATGCCGCCCCCACTGTCATCGATCTCGGTACAGCTGAGCGCGTACCCCGCTTAGTCTTACGCGATGCCCCCGTCCGAGAAGTTTTAGGATTACTCGCCCGTTCTGCGGGTCTTAACCTTGCCTTTACAGGAGCTGCGGCACAAGGTCAACCTGGACAACCCGCACCAGCTCCAGCTCCCGGTGGTGCAACCGCAGAAAGCGGACCCACAATTTCCCTGGATATTGAAAACGAGCCAGTTCAAGATGTCTTCAACACCGTCCTCCAGTTGAGCGGCTTAGAAGCAAACCGAGTTGGAAACACAATTTTCGTAGGTGCTAGACTGCCCGACGACGCTCGGAACGTCATCGCACGCAGCCTGCGACTCAATCAAGTTCCCGTCACAGCCGCGGCAAACTTCCTGACGACCCAAGGCGCAGAAACCCAAATCCCTACAGAGCAAATTCAAATTCAGACGATTGGAGAGGGAGCGGCTGCTCGAACCGTTGAAATTAGAACCCCAAGTATATTAGCGCTCAGAGCGCAAGAGGGAAATGCTCCCTTATTGCTCAGAGGGGTAGCAGTGTCAGCCGACGAGCGACTGAATTCTATTACCCTAGTGGGTCCGCCTCGGAAAGTGGAAATCGCTACCAGTCTCCTGACCCAGTTGGATGCCCGCCGCCGTCAAGTTGCCGTAAATGTCAAGGTGGTTGATGTCAACTTATTAAATACCAGTGATTTTGGCACCAGCTTCTCCTTCGGGATAGGAGACGCTTTCTTTAACGTAGACCGAGGCGCAGCAGTATTCAATTATGGCGGTGTCACTCCACCTACGGCATCGCAAACGCAGGCGAGTCAGGTTACTCCCACTGTTATCCCAAACCCCTATGCAGGTGGAAATATTTTCCTTGATCCAAATAGCAGCACAGGTCCGATTCCCAATACGGGAGTAGACACCACCATAATTTCTCCTTTTGTTAATAACAACATCCCTACGACGATACCCGGACAGAATCTAACCTTTCTTCAAGGTAGAGCAGGGGTTTCAGGAAGTCCATTCCAAACAGGTATCACAGCGGTGACACCGGGAACACCCAACTTAGTTACCACCACCGTAACTCCTGGGACTCCTCAAGTTGGTACTCCGGGTCAGCCTAATTTTGTTCCTGGGACTCCTCCAACAACAACTACTACCGCCACAGCGGGAACTAGAGGGACAATTACCTCTGCTCTTCCCAGCTTCTTCCAATTCCCCAGTCGATTTCTCTCGGCGTTGCGATCGCAAATTCAAAGTGGTAATGCTAAGATTTTGACCGACCCGACGCTGGTTGTTCAGGAAGGACAGTCTGCTACTGTCAATCTCACTCAAGAGGTAGTTGGGAACGTCAGGAGCGAATCGGAAACAAGCGAAGGTGTTAGAACTACAACAGTAACCGCAGAAATTAAGCAGGCAGGTTTAGTTCTTAATATCAGAGTCGAGCGGATTGACGATAATGGTTTCATCACTTTAGCTGTCAATCCCACAGTAACTGCGATTGGAGGTCAGCAAAATATAGTCGTTGATAATGACACCAACCAAATCGCTTTGCTGACAGTACGCAACCTTAACTCCGGACAGATTCGCCTGCGAGATGGTCAGACTTTGATTCTTTCAGGTATTATTCAGGACTCTGACCGGACTACTGTATCTAAGGTGCCAATTTTGGGCGATATTCCGATTCTGGGTGCTTTGTTTAGAAGCACTAACCGCGTGAATCAGCGACAAGAGGTGATTGTGTTGCTGACACCTCAGATTCTAGATGACTCAGCTGGCTCCTCGTTTGGCTACAGCTACACCCCTGGACAAAATGCACGTCAGCTATTGGAACGCAGAGGTTTCCCCGCTCCGAGTCAGTAAAAGGTAGTGCCAGATGGACGGTCTGGCGCTAGGCAAACAAAGCCGGCCCACGGAGGCTAGATTTCGTTACTAGAGAAAGCCCGCGCAGGTGGGCTTGGTTTGAGTAGCAGCGACTTTAGTCGTTAGGCCGCCCCTGCCCCTTGTCGGAAGACAGGGGGCTTATTTGTGGAATAGGGGGAGTTTTTGAACCCGAAAATGGCGTTTAGGACTCTAAGAAATACTCCATTAGATAGACTTAATCAAAAAAAATCCCCAAGTCTACATAACTTAAAGGTTTCAACGATCCATATCTAACGTCCACACTTTAGAATAATGCAGTGAAACTTCGAGGGCGTGGGAGTTTCAGCTTTTTCAAGGCTAAAATTCCTCTCGAAGAACCGTGCCTATAGCCCTTTTTTGAGACTGTAGAGGTGCAAAAAGCACGTTTTGTATAAACCGTTTGGAGTGATGAAAGATGAATAAAGGTGAATTGGTTGATGCCGTGGCAGATAAGGCTAATGTCACGAAGAAGCAAGCTGACGCCGTTTTGAGTGCTGCTTTGGAAGCCATCATGGAAGCTGTTTCTTCTGGCGATAAGGTGACTTTGGTGGGCTTCGGCTCTTTTGAGTCACGGGAACGCAAAGCTCGTGAGGGACGTAACCCTAAAACTGGCGATAAGATGGAAATTCCCGCGACTAAGGTTCCAGCATTTTCTGCTGGTAAATTGTTTAAAGAAAAAGTCGCGCCTGAAGAATAACAGCTTATCTAAAGCGGCAAAAATCCTTGAGGCGACCTGTTC
Organism: Trichocoleus sp. FACHB-6; assembly: GCF_014695815.1. Classification (NCBI taxonomy): domain Bacteria; kingdom Bacillati; phylum Cyanobacteriota; class Cyanophyceae; order Leptolyngbyales; family Trichocoleusaceae; genus Trichocoleus; species Trichocoleus sp. FACHB-6. The sequence continues at coordinate 5,462 of NZ_JACJOY010000016.1, read as the reverse complement.
ACGGGGGTAACTTAGCCTGGGCAGCTTCACTGGCAGGCTGTTCCCCCGACCTAATTCTTGATTTTTCGGCGAGTATCAATCCGTTGGGGCCTCCCCCAGCGGCACTTGCGGCTATTGAGGCGCATATTCAGTACCTGGGAGCCTATCCTGACCCGGAATACCACGATCTGCGGCTATCTCTGGGTCAGCTACACCAACTTGCGCCTGATTGGATTCTGCCCGGTAATGGCTCGGCAGAGTTGCTAACTTGGGCTGGGTGGGATTTGTCATCCCTTGCAGTAACTTGTCTGGTAACACCTGCCTTTGGCGATTACTGGCGATCGCTGTTGGCGTTTAAGGCGGTAGTGCTGAATTGGGAATTGGGAATTGGAAATTGGGAATTGGGGCAAGAGATGCTTTTGCGTCTTGCCTCTTTCAACCCAGCTTCGGCTGGTTTATTAATTAATAACCCGCACAATCCCACTGGTCGGATGTTTTCGAGGGATGAAATTCTACCATATTTGGAACAATTTGCTTTGGTGGTGGTGGACGAAGCCTTTATGGATTTTCTGCCACCAGACCGAGAGCAAAGTTTGATTTCAATGGTACAGGATTACCCAAATTTGGTGATATTGCGATCGCTAACTAAGTTCTACAGTCTGCCAGGGCTACGCTTAGGTTATGCGATCGCGCACCCCGACCGACTCCGCAGTTGGCAAACTCGGCGCGACCCTTGGCCTGTCAACACTTTAGCTGCTGCTGCTGGTATAGCTGCGGTACAGGATACAGAATTTCAACAGCAAACTTGGAATTGGTTGGAACCCGCAAAGTTACAACTGTTTCAAGGGCTGGCGCAAATACCGGGGTTGCATCCTTACATGGGTGCAGCTAATTTTTTACTGGTTGAGTCAGAACAACCCAGCCCACAGGTACAGTCCAAACTTCTCCAGCAGAGTAAGATTCTGATTCGTGATTGTGTGAGTTTTCCAGAATTGGGCGATCGGTACTTTCGGGTAGCGGTGCGTTCCGAGGCGGAAAATCAGCGCCTAATCGCAGGTTTGGCAGCAATCGGAGTAAATAACCATTAGCGATCGCTAATAACTAAGGTCAGACTGGCAATTGACAATTAGCAATTAGCTATTATCAATTAGCTACTGACAAATGACTAATTATGGCAGTTGAGTACGACTTAGTTGTAATAGGAGGTACACAGGCAGGGCGCTATGCGGCAATTGCTGCTGCCCATCTGCAAGCCCGCGTTGCCTTAATTGAAAATACGGCGCCAGGGTTGTCCTTACATTCTGGTATCTACAACCAATCTTTAACTCAGGTTGGGCGAGTTCTTCAGCAGACGAGTAACGCCGATCAATTTGGTGTTTATTGGGATCAGGCTGATGCAACTTCCCCACAGCAAATCCCGGAGATTCGATTTAGCGAGGCAATTAGTTGGGCATCCGGCGTTGTCTCCACCTTAGAAGAACAGAATTCGCCAGCAGTTTTGGCTTCTTTGGGCGTTGATGTAATTATTGGTGAGGGGGAATTTTGCCGCAAACCTTACCTCGGCTTTGTCGTCAACGGGCGGAGATTGCGATCGCGTGCCTACCTAATTGCGACAGGTTCAAATAAAGCAACAACCGAAATCGACGGACTACAATCTACTGGCTATCTGACACCAGCAGATTGGCAGCAAAAATTCCCCGAAAAACTACCCAAAGAGTGGGTAGTGATTGGCGGCGGCGCAACTGGCACCGAAATGGCGCAGATTTTAGCGCGGTTGGGTGCAAATGTCACTTTGGTGGTGCGTAGTTCCCACATCTTAGCCAAAGAAGACCCAGAGGCGGCTAGGCTAATTCAAGCGCAACTGGAAGCCGAGGGTGTCCGCATCCTGACGCAAACAGACGTGACACAAGTAAAACAGATTGATGGCAAAAAGTGGGTTCTAGTTGGCAACAAAGCTATCGAAACTGATGAAATTTTGCTGTGTACCCCATCATCGCAGCCCATCAAATCCTTAAATTTGGAAGGCGTTGGGGTGAAGATGAATCGGCATGGGATTCAGGTGAACGAGAAGCTACAAACCAGAAATCCCCGGATCTACGCCTGTGGAGACGTTGCTGGTGGTCATCAGCTTCCTCACATCGCCCAGTACGAAGCCAGCATCGCCCTGAAAAATGCCTTATTTTTGCCCATCTTCAAAGCAAATTATCGCGGCATTCCCACAGCGGTTTTTTCTGACCCCATGTTGGCACGAGTTGGTTTAACAGAGGAGCAAGCCAGACGCATCTATGTTAAGGATGTCGTAGTGTTGCGGCAATATTTCAAATCTGCAAGTAAAGCCCAGATGTTGGGAGAAACAACCGGGTTTTGTAAACTTATTTTGCGTCGCAATGGGCAGATTCTCGGCAGCTGCATCGTCGGAACTCAAGCTGATGAATTGATTCACATCATTGCTTTGGCGATACAGCAGAAAATCAAGGTGAATGCTTTGTTGCAGTTGCCTCCCATCTCTTCCACCCTGTCAGAAATTATTTACCAAACCGCGCAAGAGTGGCATCAACAGCGACTGAGTAAGAATACTGGGTTGCAAGATTTCCTCGAAGGCTTTTTTAATTTCAGGCGATCGCGTTCTTTCTAAGCACATCAATGTGATTTTTGCAAGCTAAGGAGCTAATTTTGCCTTATGTGCGCGGTTGTCAGAATACCACTTAGCGATCGCTGGAGTCCATTCTTCAAAGTGAACCCAAATTAGTTCGCAAAATTTTTGTGCTTCTAGTTGAGCATCTTTTTTCCATCTCAAGTCTAGTAAATGAAGTAGCGATCGCACATTACAACTCAGTACGAAATGCTGCCTTGCATCAAAAGGAATAATACTCCTAGCGTGTTCCTCAGAAAGCCCTTCATCAATTCGTTTTTTATAATGTTTACAGGCATCTAAGCACCATTGCAAATCATCCTGACGTTGTTCTTCCGAATAGAAATAGCGCTTTCCTTGACGATTAGTGTAGTTCCCAACTGGACGCATATAGAAAACTTCTTCTATGTCCAACTTACCCTCTACGACATCAACAACTCTCTGTCCTGTATAACGGAAGGATTGTACATCAAAAGATACTCCTACACGATGAGTACGGAGTTGCTGCATCATTGAGTGGGGGAAATAACCCACATTCACTGTAATTTGAGGATGTTCTAGAGGCCCGTAATGACCGCGATCGCCTGATAATAAATGTTTAACAATCAGTTCGCCGCTTTGTTCTTCATCAGGCCAGCGATCGCGACCGTTCCAAACATATTCTTCTGCGTAATCTTGGTGCATTGCTGCCCAAATCACTTGTTGAGGATTAGGCGTCGCAGCAACTACGTCTACCCGAAAATATTTCATATTAGCATTACCTTATACTTTTGCTATTACTATTTTTTCAGGTTGATCCTGATACTTACCCTGACGAGATTCATAGCTTACCTCGCAAGGACTACCTTCAAAAAATAGCAACTGCACAATTCCTTCATTTGGATATATCCGGCAATCTGCACTCGATGAATTAGAAACTTCAAGAGTTAAATGTCCTCTCCAACCAGCTTCAGCAGGTGTCAAATTGCAGATAATACCGCATCGTGCATAAGTGCTTTTACCAATGCAAAGCACGGTGATATTTTCAGGTACTTCCAGCTTCTCCAAAGCCACCCCTAATCCATAGGTGTGAGCTGGCAGTATAAAATAGCTACCATTAGCATCAGTGTGGAGTTTCGTTGGCTCCAAATTTTCAGGATTAAAGTTTTTTGGATCGACTATTGTGCCTGGAATATGCCTAAATATACGAAATTCCAAAGGCGATAGTCTGATATCGTAGCCAAAGCTACTCAAACCAAAGGAAATAACAGGCATCTCGTTGACACGACGAACCAATTTAGGCTCAAAAGGAGAGATAAGGCCCTTCTGAGCCATTTGAGTAATCCAGATATCGTTTTTAATCACAGTTCGCAAGTAATCCCAATCGGAATACTAGGATATCGTGAAGTGAGTACAATTTTCAGGGTCTGTGACTCCGGCGTATTTCGGTAATTTGATCTGCAACCTCCAGAAGCACATGGGGCATTTCTGGCCCTGTCAAAATGATATCGACATGGGGAGGGCGTTTTTCTAAAAAAGCCAGTACCTCAGATTCGGGAATTAAGCCAAAGTTAATCGCCAAACTCAATTCATCCAGAACCACAAGGGAATATTTGCCCTCGTACACTACATTTTGTGTATGCTGCCACAACTGGAGTAACGAGTGAGTTTCTGCCTCTTCGAGGTGTGGCGTGTCAATGCAACGGGGAAGATCGCAGCGAATCCAATCTAGATTTTGCCCTAGCTGCATTGGATGCTCGTGTCCCTGACCAATTCCACCTTTGAGGAACTGTACCACTAAAACTGGAGTTCCTTGCCCCGCGATTCGTAGGGCTTGCGCCATCACGGTTGTAAAAAAATTGCGGTGAGAACTGGTGAATACTTGTACCAGCCCTTGAACGGTGTAAGGTAAGCGTGGCGTGGAATTGAGAGTAGGGCTTTCTAACTGAGCAACCATAGGGCAATGTTTAATGGTACATGGCTTGCCAAAGAAAAATTATCAAAGGCAAACGATATGTAGTGTGCTTTTATATTTTGCATCATAATCAAACACTAGATATATTTATCCGTCAATAGGTGGGTGTGATATTGCTGCTTGCCAAAGCAGTCACGCTCGGTACGCGATAGATGGCAAAATAGCCAATACTTAAGCATGATTTGATCGCAGCAGGAGCAAGGTGCAGTGAGACTGGTAATTTTGGGAGGGCCAGGGGCAGGTAAGGGAACGCTGGCGGCACGGTTATGCAGCCAACTGAGTATCCCTGGCATTGCTACTGGGGACATCTTGCGACAAGCGATCGCTACTGTTACTCCACTAGGTCTAGAAGCCCAACCTTATGTGGAAAAGGGCGAGCTAGTACCCGACTCAACTATGATTGAATTCATGCGCCAGCGCCTCCTACAGCCGGATGTAACGGCTGATTGGCTGTTGGATGGATATCCGCGTACCGCTTTCCAAGCAGAAGAGTTAGATTTTCTCTTGGACGATTTGGGGCAACATCTAGACTGGGCAATTTGGTTGGAGGTGCCAGAATCAGTGTTGATGAGCCGTTCCTTAGAGCGATCGCGTCCAGACGATTTACCAGAAATCGTACAGCGCCGCATCGATTTATTCCAAGAGCGCACTATCCCCATATTGGAATATTACGAACATCGTCAGCGCCTGTTAACCGTCAACGGCGACCAAACTCCAGAGCAAGTACAGTACGAGATTTTACAAAAACTTAATCTTAGTTAGCTTTCAGCAGAGAAGATTTTTAGGCGTTGCTGAATAATGGGAGGAATCAAGCAGGAATTGGGACATCCCAAAATCTCAAGTAGTGAAGTAACAAGCGGATTGAATGTCTCAGCATTTCTTCGGATTTGGAATAGC
>NZ_JACJOY010000015.1:0-8625 GCF_014695815.1 Trichocoleus sp. FACHB-6 | reverse complement strand
GACTCTCTAAGGATTATGAAATTTTGCCGCAGACGTCGGAAGCTTTTATCTATATCGCAAACATTCGTTTGATGTTACGACGCTTAGCTTAGTACACTTCTCAGACATCCTCTTAGACGGTGATACTTCTCGGTCAGAGAAGTAAACAATGCAGCGTTTCCCTTCGTTACTTGCTCGTTCAATTTCTTCAACTGTACCGGATTCAGCTTCAGGGGTGGGTGTACCTAAGCGAGTCCAGAAGGTGCCAATTAAGAGATCACAAGTATCTACCAACTGTCGATTGATAACAGCTTGTCCCCGTTCTTCGAGACTGGGTGTCGCGTCTGTTTCCCAGCCAACGGGCATTAGCATCATTTTCATGTCCGCAGTGTGAATCGCGTTCCACTGATAAATTTGGTTTCGGATGATGTCTCGTTCTTCGGCAACGTCTCCGGGACTAGCAATGAGGATACGGTAGACTTTAGCTTCTACTGGCATGTATGATATGGGGCGAACTTATCCTATATATAGCGTATAAAATAGAGTTCTGTAGGCGTTAAACACTAAGGATAGTCCGATATCCGATGCAAATGGTGAGAGGATTTATCGGGTTATCGCATCCTCAAGCAAACAGAGTGATCGCATCCGTGCTAAATTTGCGCTGCACGTAGGCATCAGCGCGATCGCATCCTTGAACAAACTGGCGTGATCGCTCCTTGCTAAATTTTTGCTGCACGTAGGCATCAGTGCGATCGCATCCTCAAGCAAACAGAGCGATCGCATTCGTGCTAAATTTTCGCTGCACGTAGGCATCAGCGCGATCGCTCATACTAAAATTCAGACATACGCATCTGTTGAAGTAGTCCCACGTCTGGAGCAAGAACTCAAGGAAGTTGTCTGTGAGCGATCGCTTATCGGACTGTTACATTCAAGGTCAAATCGCTCATACCCCAAACTTCAAAGAATTGACGAAATAACACTTCACTGGCTGATGCCATATCTCCATCCGGATCAATGATTCCGCCCTCAAGCAACCTCCCTCCCTCGGTTTCCAAATTCAATCGCAATTCCCCATCATCGCTCTTGTGAAGAATTAGGCGGCCCCTTGCCAAAACTTGCCCCGCACGACTACTAATTACACACCGCATTATTTAAGTTCCCCCTGCTTTAAACAACAATAATTCATCATGATGCCAAGATATTCACGGCGATATAGCAACGCCATGTTCCGTTGCTAAGGGAAATGATGTTCCGATCGCAATGATACGATGAAGGCGACTGCCTACGGCACGCTAGGCGCATACGCTTTGCGGCATTCTACTGAATATGTATCGAACCTTCATCCCCGGCATCGCTCCACCTCCAGTACAATCTGAACCTGCGTGGTGGTTCGCATTTGTCGGCAATAAGCTGTTAGTTCGACTAGAAGGGACACTCAGCACAATTCCCAATCTTATCAGTTTAGGAGAGATTGGCTCGATAACCCGTGCGATCGCAATTTCTTGGCACCCTGGACGATAAACCTTGTTACTCGGCGGAACTGCCGAAAGATACGGTGATAGCCTTCTTTGCTGATTGAAGGGAAGTACCAGTAGCGCTTTATCCCCGGTCAGCATGACTATTTCCTCTTACCTTACATTCACCTTACGCTTGAATACGGTTCCACCTGACCTACCAGTTCCTGGGTATTTGTGGATTACTTCAACCTGATACTTGCCAGGGGTAAGGTTGTTAACAGTAGCTAGATACCGAAAATTACCCTCTGTGGCGATACATCCACCCTCAAGTGGATGGATGGTAACGCGCAGCGTCACTTTTTTGCCCTTTCGTTCCGCCGCACCGCTTAGTTTCTGGCAAGGATAGGGGGTAGATAACCCCTCTGCACGAATGGCCATACTACCCGCGCCACCTGTTGCACTCATCAAAGGACGTTCTAACTGTTGCCCAAGGGGGCCCGGTTGAGCTACGAAACGAAACCAGTCTGCTTGAGAGGATGTGTCAGCGGAGACTACATTCAAAGGATTGGACGCCAAAACAGAAGCGAATACACTGGCGAGTAGCAAAGTCTTCATTGTCGGTTTCCGATGATAAAAGGAAAGAGATTGGAGCGCGATACTTTAGTGTGAATGACACTCACCATGATTTCTCAGTTCCCTTCAACAGCGATCGCTCCATCACAGTGCCATCAATTTCATGCAACCATACCAGAGAGGTTTCGAGTAGTTGAGCCGCATGAAATACAACTGGATAAAAATTCTGCGCTGGTTTGCGATTGGAGTTCTGATTACTTTAGCAATCTGGCTGCTCAATAAATATGGGATTGAGCAAGTTCGAGAACAGGTGGATCGGTTTGGCCTCTGGGCACCTGCAATCGTGTTTGGGCTGCGCTTTACCAGTATCATCGTGCCAGTGCTTCCAGGTACTGCTTACGCGATTTTAGCCGGAGGTCTGTTTGGGTTCGCTCAAGGATTGCTAGTCGTTGCGTTGGCAGATTTAGCCTCCTGTACGTTCAATTTCTATATTGCTCGTCGCTATGGACGGAGTTTAGTAGAGCGATTTGTCGGTCAGCAATTTATAGAAAAAGTCGATCGCCTCGCTCAACAACATTTAGAACGCAACTTTTTCCTAATGACGGGTCTTTTGATGACCGGACTATTTGATTTCGTCGCTTATGCCGCCGGAATGACCAGAATGAGTTGGCAAAGCTATTTCTTAGCCCTGATTGTCAGCATTCTGATTGCCAAACCGCTTTGGGTCGCTGCTGGCGCTGGAATCTTTGAAGGCAGTCAGTCACTCTTAGGCTTTGCGATCCTGGGAGCATTCGGCATCGGCATCGTCACCGCTGTTGTCCAACGCCAGCGGTCACAATGATCGGCTAGGTGCTGAATGGCGGTGATACGATAAAAGCGATCGCCTGCGGCACACTATGCGATCGCGCTTGATTACATATGCATCGAACCTTCATCCCTGGCATTGCTCCACCGGAAGTACAATCTCAACCCGCTTGGTGGTTTGCATTTGCGGGCAATAAGTTGCTGGTTCGCGTTGAAGGAAGGGTGAGCTATATTCCCAATCTAATCAGCCTAAGCGAGATTGGCTTAATGCCCGTGCGATCGCAATTTCTTGGTACGTTGGACGATAGACCTTGTTACTCGGCGGAACTACCGAAAGATGCGGTGATAGCCGATGGCATGACTTTGCAAGGACTGCGCGAATTGTACAGCACCTTAGACGAAGACTTATATGCGCTCAGCAGTCGTGCGATTCAGATTATGGAATGGGATCGCACCCATCAGTATTGCGGACAATGTGCGACTCTGACAACGCAATTACCCAACGAACGTGCCAAGCGTTGCCCTAAGTGTGGATTAGTCAATTATCCTCGCCTCTCGCCTGCGGTGATTGTACTCATCTCGCGTGGTGAAGAGATATTGTTAGCTCGCGCTTCTCGGTTTCCACCAGGAATGTACGGTTTGATCGCTGGATTTGTGGAACCGGGAGAATCACTTGAAGAAACAATCGTGCGCGAAGTCCGAGAGGAAGTTGGCATAGAAGTCAAGGATATTCGCTATTTCGGCTCGCAACCTTGGCCTTTTCCAAACTCTCTGATGATTGGATTCACCGCTATCTATGCGAGTGGCAATATTGTCATCGACCCGCAAGAATTGGAGGATGCTGCCTGGTTTAGTAAAGACAGTCTACCGCTGATTCCTCCTAAACTGAGCATTGCCCGAAAACTTCTCGACTGGTTTGTTTCTACTGATTAAGTGATTTGGATGATATTGCGATCGCTTTTCATAAAGAAAGAGTGCGATCGCTCTCACGGTTCATACTCCACATCCAGAGCGTGCGATCGCTATTGGCAAAAATCAAGACATTGAAATAAGTTCAACAATAATATCTTCAGGTGCTTACTTCTACTGACTCAAACTCAACCTTGTCATATATATCTGCAAGCGTTATTTGGAATGAAAGGGAATTTAGAGATACTATTTCATTGGCATCGTCATACTCAGAAAATATCCAGCGTTTTTGCTCCGTTTTAAAGTATTGCTCAATGTGCATGGTGTATTGGTCAATTAAGAGATACTCTTGAAAACCGGGAATGGTACGATAGGCGGTAAATTTTGCGTCTTTGTCATAGCTTCTAGTGGACGTTGACAACACTTCAGCAATCATCAAGGGGTTAGTAATGGTGTCTCGCCGTCCTTCTTGTAATTGCAATTCACCCTGAACTACCATGACATCTGGATAAGTATAGATACGTTTTCTAGGAATCCAGAGACGTTGGTCTGTAAAAAAAACGTCATAGGGCTGGCGCTTGAGCGCAAAATTTAACGCAGCATAGAAGTTGCCAGCAATTTTGTTGTGATTGGGGGTTCCGCCAGTCATCAGGGCAATTTCACCATTGATATATTCATGCCGTTCTTCTGAGTTAACCTCAAAATCAAGATATTCTTCAGGTGTGTAAATTTTTTTATCTTCAGCTTGCATAATCATTTGATTTTAACCCCCAAGGTTTCAGTTGCCTGTTCCACTCCTGTTCTAGCAACTTCTCGCAGGAGAATAATAGTAAAGGTAAAGCACTGCTGCACAGTAGATCGTACTATTGACTCATGCTTGTCTGACTCTAAGACATAGAATAGTGGTCAAGCCTGTTACTGGTTGTTGTTATGAGCCAACTACAAGCCAAACTACCAACCGATACCTGGGTGAATGCCACCTGGGACGAATACCTTCTGGCAATTAGCGATCCTAGCTACGAAAAAGCTAGAGGCTACTACTATAACGGACGTATGAGGCTCGAAATGTCTCCACTAGGCAATCCTCACTCCCGCGACCACCTTATTGTTATCCACGCAGTCTGCCTGTTTGCAGGACTAAATCAGATTGACTTCGATGGTCACGATAACTGCACTTACCGCAAGATAGGCTATGAGGAAGCGCAACCTGATGTCTCGTTTTATTTGGGTTCCAATGCGGAAATAGTGCCTTGGGAAGCAACTATCATCGACCTCGATACCTACCCACCTCCCGATCTAGTCATTGAGGTTGCCTATTCTTCCCTGGCAGATGACAAAGGTGAGAAACGTCTACTCTACGAATCACTTGGAGTCCGTGAGTATTGGATTATTGATGTTCAAAATGTTCAGCTAATCGCGTTTGAGATCCAGAATCGAGGCAGTCGTAGAATTTACCAGTCCCAGGTACTTCCAGGTTTGGACATCGCGCTACTAGAAGAAGCATTACGGCGTAGTCGGCAAATGAATCATGGTAAGGTGAGTGCCTGGTTATTGTCCCAATTTCAAGCTTGACCTCCCAGCGTCCATCCTATACCTCCGGAAGTTTGGGCGATGGAAGTTATCACAGCTTCAGGAAGCATCAACTATTTCTCAGGCTTCAGTATAATCTTCATTCCCTTATATTGACGCCATAGTCCAAGTCTCTTGATTCGATACTCCACAAGTTCTGGTGTAGTTCCGTACTTTGCTGCTATTTCAGATACATCCCCTCTTTGTTCAACTAGCTTTTTGATTACGCCTGCTGGTAACAGGGTTGCTGCGGCTACATAGTAGGCGTCGTGTTCCTCAGCCTCAGCAAAAGTTCTGCCATAAACATCCGCAACCTTCGTTATTCGTGTCAGTTTATGACCGAGCAGTATATGCCATATCTCTTCTAGTAACGAAACACTTTGGCGTCTTGTACTTTGAGAGCTATTCCACACAATTGCCCATCTGTCTGTATTCTCCTCAAGAGGAACACTCATTGCAGACCAACTCTGTCTTCCAAAATTCAGGAGTTGAGATTTAAGCTGGCTATCAATATCAGTAACTTCTTCCAGGCTCAGCACCTTCACACCCTCAATTTGGAGGCGGAAAGCATCAAGCCGTTCATTCTCAGATAGACCTAGCTCCTGACGGAATAACTCAGCCATCTCCTCCATTTCGTCCTTTGAAAGAGAGATTGCAGCATCTAAATCTTGCTCGTGGCCGCTCTGCTCATTAACAGCATGAACTGAATTTGAACCGTACTTGCCCTTGAGGTAGTCTGCAACTCTTAAGAGACCCTGAACTGTCTCTGAGTCAATTTGTTTGCGCGCACGAAAATGCACCAATGCAACGCTATCGAACTTAAGACCAGCACGTCGAGCGTCATCACCAAGCCACTCCAATATACGAATCTTTGTATTGTTGTCAGGTTCTCCATCTCCTCTTTCAATCCGTGCCAAAGTCGAAAAGCTTACCCCCACTACTGATGAAAGTTGCCTGAGACTGTATCCCTGAGATTCTCTCTTCTGTTTCAGTAGTTCAGAAAGAATCATAGTTTGCTTATCCATAACAATATCTAAAGAATTTTTTAAGCTTTGTGCTAACGACACACATTGACACAGATGAAGGAGTTGAATAAGCTGTGTCTATGACACATAATCGCACAGATATGGAAGTTCCGTATCTGTCAACCGATGTTTCACAAGATTTTGAATCGTCACTTAATTTAAAGGTGATCTACATGATTATCAAAGCTAAACGTATTCGCAACCTGGAATTGCATTTTCGTTGGTTGCCTCCTGGTAAGAGGATTGTGTTTGGAGTGAGTGCCATTGATCGCTTCCAGAGTTTGCTGACAAAGATAGGCTTCACGGACACCCTGCAAATTGGGGAATCCGTTCTACCACCTCCTGCTTTCGGATCAATCAGCCGATTCAACGCTCTGGGAAAACTGATTATCCATAAAGATCGTCCCAAAGAGACTGCTTACAGAATGGTTGAATGGCATTGGCAGGAATGGCGAGGCAAGAATTCATCTGAGGAGCAATCCAAACTGGTGGATGTGCCTTATAAGCGCTATCCCAGAACGTTCGTCCTACCTCCAAGCGTTGAGTTAAAGATTGCGGCACAGAGCCAGGAGGGAGAGAAGCTTATCACCAGCCCAATGATGACATACGATAAGCGCAATCGTACCCAACTGCTGCACACGATCAACTTATTTCTGGATATTTTCGGGGAATGCCAGGTCTTTCATGAAAACCTCGATGCCATTATCAATGTTCCAATTAAGCATCTCAACTGGACGGTCTTACCACCAGGACGTTATCCCTGGAGCAGGCTGAAATCTCAGGTTCAAAGCTTGATCCAGCGTGTGCCTACGGGTAATCAGAAAATGATTGATAATCGGTTGGAAACAATCAACAAACATGAACCTGACTTTGTAGCTGTTGGACGAGCAGGATTTAGGGGTTACATCATCTTTGGGTTTACTGCGAAAAATCTGTTTGTGCTGGAGAGTATTTACTTTGGCAATGCAACCTACATTCTCGGTGAACGTTGGGAAGAACTCTCTGCGTTGACCAAGGCCGAAATCCTGAGCGAACATCTGCACAAAGATAGGGTTATCCATCGCGTTGGATGGCATCGGCAAATTCAAAAGCTACTCTTTGCGTAAACCTCACGCCTCAACACCAGCTAAGAATAAGTGCCATCGCCCATTATCTAGTCTGAGTTTAGGCAGTTGCAGCGGTTTGCTCTTCAGGGAGAAATGCCAGAACAATTTGCTCTCTTGGGATACCTGCGGCGATTAGGTCTTTGGTGATTCCCTGTTCCATCCCGTCATATTCCACCCAAACCTTACCCTCACGCAGAGTCACATAAATCAAATTTCCCCTAACCCGTCGTCCCCTATCCCAACCCACTTGCATCAGTGCATAGCGATTTTGCGCGTCGTCAAATACCGTATCGAGCCGAATATCTCCGTGAGAAGGCTGAAACTGAGCGTATCGTTGAATTACTTGCTTTACAATGTCCCGTTCTTGAGTGGTGGTATCCATTGCTTCACCTCTTGCGCCGCTACATCTACAATAAGCAATTTCATCGGTAACTTACGCATCACCAACTCACCAATCGGTTCCCTATGCGAACTAACAAGTCAGCGCTAGGCTAACGCCTCGCTTCGCTAACGCGATCGCTCTTCGTGGAAGATTTCCTGTCTTATCTTACGCTCACCTGACGCTTCAATACCGTCTCACTTAACCAACCACTATTCGGGTATTGGTGGATTACTTCAACTTGGTACTTGCCAGGGGTAAGCTTGTTAAGAGTAGCTTCATAGCGGAAATTGCCGACCATGAGGATACATCCACCAGTCTCAGGTGGACGGATGGTAACGCGCACTGTTACTTTCTTGCCTTTGCGTTCCGCCGCACCGCTGAGCCTCTGGCAAGGAGTTGATGCAGAGAGGTCTGCACGAACCGTAATATTTCCCGCGCCACCTTTTGCACTCACCAAAGGACGTTGTAACGCTTGCCCTGGGGTACCCGGTTGAACGATGAAACGAAACCAGTCTGCTTGAGAAGGCGTGTTCGTTGAGGACACATTCAAGGGATTAGACGCCAAAAAAGAAGCGAATACACTGGCGAGTAGCAGAGTCTTCATGGTCAGTTGCTATTAATAAAAGGAAAAAAGATTGGAGCGTGCGATGCTTTAACCTGTATGACACTCAGCACGACTTCTCAGTTCCCTTCTACAGCGATCGCCTCCAGGGTAAGAGCATCTTAATCAGGCTTGACACAAGGAATCAGAAGAATCTAAGGTAGGGTCAAGAAAACAAGAACTGAGAACTTGAATCATATAATCATCATCCATAGCGGCT
>NZ_JACJOY010000014.1:0-42216 GCF_014695815.1 Trichocoleus sp. FACHB-6 | reverse complement strand
TGTGGGGTTGAAAAAGCCCAAGTGCGTTCTTCTCGTGCTCAACGCAATCACATTGGTTTGGCGATTCGAGCGTTTCTACGCCTGGAGATGCATTGGTTTAATACTGGCATTAGTTGGTATGAGTCCAAAGCCAGTATTGTTCGGGAGGCGGTGCGTTCCTACTTAGCGGCTCCTTGGCTGACTCTTGTACCAACTGCGTAACTCCTGACATACTGAAGAGGAAGAGTGTGAGCTTCGGGAGTTCATCGAAACTCTACTACCAGATGAACGGGTAGAGATTCTTCAGGCAACAGTAATTGATGTGGGTGTGATTCAAGGAAGAGGATGGGCAGTTGTTGAGCAAAATGCAGCCTGGGGAGCAGGTTTGTATGGTTGCGATCCCATTGAAGTTTTAGAAGTTCTGCGGTACGCTGTTGTTGCTGCATAACCTATAGTCAGGCTGCAAAGATCGCGGTATTTGTACGATGAGCAGTCAGGAAATCAGTGAATAAGTTAGGCAGCGGAGCGCAAGAAGATTCACTTTGAAAACCTTTATTTTCACGCTAATAGCCAGATTGTAAGCTTCAGCAACTCGCTGAATCATCAACAATTTCAGTGAGGAGATAGCTAAACAGCAAAACATCAGTCTCAATAGGCTGGTGCTGAGGTACATTTCACAAGGTATTCAAGCTGATACAGGGGAACCAGGTAGGTTAGCGGCAGATAGGATTCCTATAAGAGTGTTAGTAGTTATCTTATGATTAAGTCTGGCAATGGCATGGATATGTTTCTTCTCAAACCCAAGGTAAACGTAAGCCAAAAAACCAGAGATGTTGTTTAACTTCTGGCTTAACTTTTTGGAAACCATCGGGAGAGGAAATAATACTGCTGGGAGCAGAAATCGGTACAGTGTTACCGCTACAATCTACAACAATTTTAGGGGGCATCAGCAATATGCTAGGGGGTGGAACAGAGGGTTCCTTACTTACCCAAAGCACTGAACTTGTGTAATTTTCACAGACAAATACGATGGCATTACTGTTTGTGCCATAGGTGGTGTTCGCTTCAAATGCTAATCCCACATAGGTTTTAAGTTTAGGATTTTTAGGTATTGCTGTGTGCATAACTACAGAAGGGTGGGATGGGTATGGTGTTGTTAATTTCTCCTTAGGAATCTGACATGATTTTTTAGGTGAATCGGGTAACATAAATTGGTATCGATTCTTTCCTAGGGGAGTTCCTATAGCAATTATGTAGCTATAGTTTTTTGTATCTGATTCAGTTTCTAAACCTAGACTCTCAAAGCAATCTGTAAAATTTGCGGTTTCTAGATGGTAGGCTCGTTGCGCGTTGTTCAGCGAGCGAATATATTGTTTTCCTTCTGTCTCTTGACTTTGAATGTCATGTTCTACATAAATAAGCCAAGCAGGCGGTACTATACTGCACACAAATAATAGGAGAATCAAAAAACCAACCCGGCTGAAGCCTTGATTAGAAGCTTGGTTACGAAAATATTGGAAATACTTGACTTTTAGGTTAACTACCAGAAATAGCCTCCTTATTTGTTGTTGCGCTTCACCACTCGGTTAGTTTTGCGGCTGAAGCTCACGGTTCAGTCGCCTGCAATCTTTTAATGACTTGTCTTTGCTAAGTTTCACATGATTTTTCCTAAAGTTCAAGATCGTTCGACAAAAATAGCATTGAGCATACTGGTAGGGGTAGCAACTGATAGCTCAGCATCACGCCGTTCCCATTCTGAGAATTCTAAGAGCGTTTCATACTAAGCTGTATAGAGTGCGTTGTAATCCAGAGCCACATCCACTACTTCACCTGAGATGAAGCGGGCGCGATCGCTGGCTAGGAAGGTAGCTGTATCGGCAATATCCTGGGGGTTGAGTGCAGGCTGAAGCTTTAGCAGAGTATGATGAGTTGCTTGGGCGGTTGTAGTGCGATCGCTCATCGTCATAGCTTGAGTTCGCGCAAGGAAACCCAACCTATACTTCTGCTTTGCATATACGCCAATACGAGTTTTGCTGTTAGCGTTCCAAGGATGCGATCGCTTACGTCGATACCAAAGGGTATGGCTTGCTTTCAGTATGAAAAAAATAATTTTTTCCATCCCCTTGACAATAATGTATTACAATTGTAGTATATAGATTAAGGCAAACAAATCAAACCTGTTTAATACGCTTTGCCAACCAGCTTTTAAGGAGGTGTTTAAAATGGTTCACATTCGTTTTGAAGGTCGTTCCTACGACATCGCAGAAAATCAACTGGGTGTGACGGCTGGAATGAACGACAAAGCCGTTAAGGAACGCCTCGCACAGCATTTTGATGTTAGACGCGATCGCTTAGAAACATACGTTATTGAGCGTCGTCCCAGCGGCGATCTAATCATCCGTCCAGAAGCTGTATATGGCTAGATAAAAACTTTCACTCCGTGTCCTGATAGAAGAAGCATAGACTCTTTTCGTAACCATAACGGCCCTAAGGTAGCGATGTTCGGGCGACCGGCTAGCGAAGCATTCTAAGTCTCACGTTAGATGAAGCTTGCGCGTCCACTGCCAGGTGTAACCCTGGTAAGAACGGCAGATGTGAAATAGCTTTTTCGACTTGCATGGAGCAACTTTTTAAAACCTTTTCCCGCGCCCTAATTTGTAAAGCATACACACATTACCGCTACGACCGGGGAGGTAGTGGGTTCGATTCCCACCAGATGCTTTTAATGCATCTGTAGCTCAATGGATAGAGCGCCAAAGTGAAAACAGCTTTGCTAACTTGTGCGGGATTAAAAATTACAAATCTTGGGTATCGATGGCACGCGCCCCGACTTTTGAAGCATACAAACTGGTAACGTTCGGGAAACCGAATTGTAGGTTCGATTCCTACCCTCTCCGCCTTTTGGAGAGGTGTAAAAAAAGCTTCTTAGACTTGCGTGTAGCCTCTCATATTTCCCCACAAATGCAGAGAAAAATATCCACTTCGCACCCTAACTGAGAAAGCTTACATACTAACTCTGTGGTAGAGGGATCGACTCTTAATCGATAAGTCGGGTTCAACTCCCGAAGTAGCTTTCTGAACTTGTGCGAGGTGACAATTTTTTCAAAAACAGATTGCCAACTAAATAGTGTCTTTTATAGATACTCAGCTTTAAATTTTGTGTTCCGCGCTCTAACCTGAGAAGCATACACACATCCGCCTGATAAGCGGGAAATGTAGGTATGCGCTTACGCGCAGGCTACGCCAACGATTCCTACCGCTACCATTCTTTGGCAGTGTAGAGTAACGGTAACTCTCCAGTGAATAGCTTTTTAAACTTGTGCGGGACACTGATTATTTCTAATTGTCCGAATTTCCACTACGCGCCCTAATCGATAAAGCTTACATACTAGCCGAATTGGTACAGGCGCTTGACTGATAATCAAGATTATGCAGGTTCAACTCCTGCGTATGAACAAACAGCTTTATCAACTTGCGCGTAGTGTCAATATTTGATTTCTAACTATGAGGAGGAGTATAACAATGTCTGTAAAAACACTTGATATTTTAGAGCAGTTGAAATCATTAACGCTAATTGAGACTGCTGAACTGGTTACGCAAATTGAAAATACTTTTAGAGTAGATGCTTCTCCTCGCCAGTGGACAGTTATTACTGAGGAGAAAGAAGACAAGTCTGAAAACCTACCAGTACAAACTGAGTTTGATGTAGTTCTGGAGGAAGTTCCTGCTGATAAGAAGATTGCAATCCTCAAAGTTGTACGGACTTTGACTAATTTGGATCTGAAGTCAGCAAAAGATTTTGTTGATTCAGCGCCGAAAGTGGTGAAAGAAGCGATCGCTCTCGACGACGCCAACGACATCAAGCAACAGCTAGAAGCAGCAGGTGCGAAAGTATCTCTCAAGTAATGGCGGTTGTGAAATCCCAGACAGTCGGTGAAATAGAAAGTCTAATCGCAGCATTCGAGAATTGCACATTGCCACGAGACGAGTGGAATCATCATGCACACTTAACGGTTGCACTATGGTATCTCACTCGTTACTCGGAGGCAGAAGCGACGAATTGCATCCGCGATCGCATCCAGCACTACAACAAAGTGAGTGGCATCCAAACCAGCAACGACAGCGGCTATCACGAAACCATCACTCTATTTTGGATTCGGATAATCGGTAGATATCTGCCGATTGCAAGGCAAGATTTCTCCCTCCTAGATATTGCGAACGAGTGTATCAAAAATTATGGAGACAAGTCTTTTCCCTTGCAATACTACAGTCGCGATCGCTTAATGTCTTGGCAAGCTCGAATAAGCTGGATCGAACCCAATTTGAAACCTTTAGATTAGCAGGGATGACAGTCTCTTGCTTGGCAAATTATAATGGCAGTTGTCGCCGCGCCCCAACAGAAAAAGCTTACATACCCTTTTAAGGTAAAAAAACAGCTTTCTCGACTTGCGCGGCACCAAATTACTTGCGTGCGACATCTGCCTCCTTAACACTTCAAGATGCAATGGAGGTAGTTGCAATGAATACACTAGAACGCGACTTGCGTTTAGAAATGCTCAACAGTCTGCTGACTACACCACACCGGGAATTGGGTAAGGTAGCAGAAGTACATAAAATGATGGTCGAACTTGACCCCATCTTTTACGGACACTTGGCTGCATGGTATCAGCGCCAGGGTGATGTGCGCGACCACAAGGAAGTTTTTGTCGGTAATTTGCTTACCAGCAGCTTGAACGAACATCGGGGTGCGGGTTTCATGATGCTACAAGAGTTTCCGCCTTATCAGGTGGCGCGAATTTTAGACTTTATGAAGCAACATCAGCAAAAGTTACCACGTTCGGCGCGGACTGCGGTGCGGCGTTATTTGCAGGAACGAGAGAAGAATGCTGCATTCTTCGATCGCGCAGCGGTGCGGGGACGCAAGGCGATGAAGCATCTGTATGCAAGTTTGCACATCCGCCCTAGCGATCGCGCTAACGCCATACTATTTCTCGATGCACCGCC
Source organism: Trichocoleus sp. FACHB-6 (assembly GCF_014695815.1). NCBI lineage: Bacteria > Bacillati > Cyanobacteriota > Cyanophyceae > Leptolyngbyales > Trichocoleusaceae > Trichocoleus > Trichocoleus sp. FACHB-6. The sequence continues at coordinate 37,233 of NZ_JACJOY010000014.1, read as the reverse complement.
TGAAGATAGTCTTGCGTTTGCACTCAAGCAACTTGCTGCATCAGAAACACCAGAAGCACAAGCACAACTAATTGCAGAACACAAAATTCCCTATACTGTTGCCATTGGTGCAGTGAAGGAAGTAACGCCAGAAGTGCTAATCGCGTTGGTTAACGCCATGTCACCGCAAGAGGTAATTAACAACCTCAAGTCACTGCAAGCGCGGGGTGCGATGGAAAACTCTGAGGTGAAGGCGTTGATCGATACGAAACTAACCGAAGCTGCAACAAGCGATCGCGTCTCTGCATTCAAGGCAATGAAAGCAGCAGGTGTTGCGAATGTCGATGATGCAACTGTGGCGCAGCTAGAGCAAGTTGTCAACGAACAGGTAAAAAAGCGGGGTAAGATTACCAAGTCTACCGCCTTGTTTGTAGACAAAAGCAGTAGCATGACTGAGGCGCTGGAAGTCGGTAAGCAAATTGCTGCCTTAATTTCTGGCATCAGCGAAGGCAATTTGTTTGTATATGCCTTCGACACCAAAGCCGTTGAAGTAAAAGCACAAGGTAAGGCGCTATCAGATTGGGAGAAAGCTTTCCAAAAGTTGTTTCCGGATGGTTGCACTAGCATCGGCGCATCGCTGGAAAAGATGCGGCAAAATAAACAGTCGGCAGAACAAATCATCATCGTTACCGATGAAGGCGAAAACAACGCCCCTTACTTCAACACAGTATATCCTCGCTACTGCGAAGAATTGAAGGTTGTGCCGAATGTAATTATCGTCAAAGTCGGCAATCACAGCAACTATTTAGAAAGACAGTTGCAGCAATCTCAAGTACCGCTGGAAACATTCACCTTTGCAGGTGATTACTACTCACTACCAAATCTGGTGCCATTGCTGTCTCGCCCATCTCGCCTTGAGTTGCTGATGGAAATTCTGGAGACACCATTACCAGTGCGAGTTGATAACTAAATAGGCTCCATAATAGCGCGAAAACCTCACCTGTAAGAAAGGGGAAGAAAAAAGCCCCTTTCCTTACAGGAGAGGCGTTGGGGAGAGATCAACAAAACTATTAGTCACACAGGAATAAAACATGGTGGCAATAACTGCAAAAACCGTCCACGAACTGCGCGTGAAAACAGGTGCAGGCATGATGGACTGTAAAAGGGCACTGAATGAAACCAATGGCGATATGACCAAAGCGATCGCATGGTTGCGCCAAAAAAGTATGAGTCGCACATGCGGCGGAAGTCGTCGCATTTCGGCAGAAGGAATTATTGACAGCTACATTCATACTGGCGGTAAAGTTGGGGTGCTAGTAGAAGTGAACTGCGAAACTGATTTTGTAAGTCGCAGTGAAGTATTTCAAACCTTTGTTCGGAACATCGCCATGCAAATTGCGGCTTGTCCGAATGTGGAGTATGTAAAGGTAGCAGATATTCCGGCTGAAATTGTCGAGAAAGAAACACAAATCGAAATGGGGCGGGATGACTTAGCTAACAAACCAGCAAATATCAAAGAAAAAATTGTTCGGGGACGAATTGAAAAGCGCCTGAAAGAAATGTCTTTGATGGATCAGCCTTATATCCGCGACCAAAGTATCGTAGTGGAAGAACTGGTTAAGCAAAGCGTCGCCCAACTCGGCGAAAATATCCAAGTGCGTCGCTTTGTCCGCTTTGAGTTAAGTGAAGGCATTGAAAAGCCAGAAAGCAACTTTGCCGAAGAAGTCGCTGCACAAATGGTCGGCAGGGAATAAAATAAGCCCTAGCGAATAGAATTCGCGGCTACACAAACGAAGTCCGCCTTCGCGGACTCTCGGAAAATTGAGAATATTGAAACTGAAACCCGCGAAGGCGGGTTTAGCCTGTGTAGCTGCGGTTTCAACCGCCCAGGCAACTCGATTTGTCTTGCTGGAGAAGAAACCTAAATTGCGATCGCTCGGAATGGTGAATGGGGATTCAAAAAATGGAAATTGAGGGGCTGAAAGTTGTTAGGTGGACATAACTTACTTGGAAAGCGATCGCGCTTAGAGTTGTTGATGGAGATTCTGGAGACAACGCTGCCAGTAAGGGATGTGGGATAGAGGTACCTCAGTTGTCGTAAGGTGCGGTCTAACAATAACAAACTCGTTTGCTAGGCTATAGGTTGTTGTCTAGATCAATGGCTAGGCAACAACTTCATATTTTAATTACTGTCATTCAATGAGCAGAAGCAAGCCTGACCCCAGAAAAATAATTTCTGATAGTCCAAACCGTCGTCCCTACGGAGCAAAAGTTGGAATTGTCTTGGGTGAAACAGATGAGTCTGGCTTCGATGGAGAGGCTTCCCTGCTGCTTAACGATAAGGAGTCCATTGTCCGCATAGTGCCGTTAAACGAGGAAAAGGACGAGAGCCAGTTTAGGGGGAGGAGAAAAACTGCCAAAAAGCTGGATGTCTACGTAGAGGGATTTGCAACTGCGGGTGAAGCTGAACAGAAGGGTTTAAAGCTCTCACTAGCTCTTCTCTGGGCAGCGATTTCAAGGAAGCATCCACTCCTGCTGGATTATCACACTCCATTGCCTTGTATGGTCTTTGATCGAACCCAACAGGGCAGAGGCGGCTCGGGGTTCATGATGAGTGTAAGTTTCAGAGTAGTCATGAGCAGCAGTAGTATGGTGGAGCGTATTAACGAAATATTTTCGGCTGACCTTGAGGTTGACCGACAACTCTTGGTATCTATGGAGTTGTTTGCATCAGCAAGGTTGGAAACGACAGAGCGTTCCCGATTTGTTGGGCTTGTCTCTTCTCTCGAACCGCTAGCTAAACGCAATCGTTACCCCAACCGAGAACTTCAGGATTTAATTGGCAGTTTCGTCGAACAGTTAAGCAACACAGCCTCTATTCCTGACAATATTAGAGCGTCAGTCCAAGGTCGGATTCGGGAGCTAGAGCGCGAATCGATTTCTCAAGCCATCAAACGCCTTGTGAAGGAGCATCTTCCTGAAAATCCAGATGCTGTTTCTATGATTGACGAAGCTTATAACATTCGTAGCAAAATTTTACATGAGGGAGCATCTGATGCCGACTTAGATCGCAAAAGCCAGGAGATAGAAGACATCATTAGGCAAATCTATTCCCGTATTCTCAAGCACGATTTATTCGTTCCGCCTAACCAATAACTTTTCTTACCTATTTGATAACTATCTCACCAGAAAACCCTGGCGAATGTAATTCGCGGCTACACAAACGAAGTCCGCCTGCGCGGACTATCGGAAAACTGAAAATTTTGAAACCCGCTTTCGTCGGGTTTAGCCTGTGTAGCTGCGGTTTCAACCACCCAGACCAAAATAAATTATTTTGGAGTCAATTCCCAAGTAGAAATAGTTGATTTCTGTCGGTGGTGAATCGCCTGGTTTCGGATGTAATCAGCCACTTTATCGATAGCATCATGGCTCACAGTAAAAGCCCCGTAGCTGCCTTGCCATTTAAAGAATTCACCAGGTTTAATTTCGTGAGTAATTAGATGACAAGAACTACCTTTAACTTGTTTAACTAAATCAGCTACAGCCAGAGTAGAGGGAAAACCAGTTAAAAGATGGACATGATCTTCAATACCGCCAACAGCGATCGCCGTGCATCCGAGTTGTTCGCACTGCCTAATGATAGCTGCATAAATTACCTTCTGGATATCAGGTGTAATTAGAGGCAATCTATCCCAAGTAGCCCAAACACAATGGAGATACAACTGCGTGAAATTCGACCTCATCTCTTCTCAACCTAAATGGGCAAATTTTTCAATCACGATTATCGCACTTAGTCCGCGCAGGCGGACTTCGTTTGTGTAGCCGCGAATTCTATTCGCCAGGTATTCTTCGTATGTGTAGCCGCGAATTCCATTCGCCAGATATTTTTCAATTAAGAAAGGTAAGAATAATTATGACAAAAGCTCTCAATCATGTTGATGTTTGCTTTGTAATTGATACAACTGGCAGTATGGGTGGTTTCATCCAAGAAGCAAAACAACAATTGTTGGATACAATTCGCCTGTTGTCCGCTGATAGTGATATCGATTTGCAAGTCGGTTTAGTAGAATACCGCGATCACCCTCCACAAGATACGACTTTTGTAACTCGCGTCTATCCGCTGACGGCAAAGTTGCAGGAGATGCAGAAAAATATCAACAAACTAGAAGCAAACGGTGGTGGAGATCATCCGGAAGCCGTTTATGATGGCGTTCAGGATGCGGCTAACCAGATGAAGTGGAGACGCAACAGTTGTCGTTTCATCTTGCTGGTGGGTGATGCGCCGCCACATGGTTTCCATGCAGATCGAGATAGCAACGGCTTCACGCATACCGATCCGGCGCGATATCCTAATGGTCTAACGGTGCAGTCGGTGACGGCGGCGGCGGAAAATCAGCGGGTAACGGTTCATGCGCTGTGCATGGGAAGCGATCGCGCTACGTTGCAGTCGTTTACCGCGATCGCAACTGGCACGAGTGGACAATGTGCCTCTGTACGCGATGCTAAAGATGTTATCAGTCAGATGGTAGCTATGCTAACTAGCGAATTCCGTAACTTGGAATTTGACGGTAAAGTATTAGATACGGTACAGCGTCTTGGTTCTCTAGATATCAGCGCTACTGCTGAAACTCTCGCTTGTCCAAGACTGCAAGTTGCATCTGCGATCGCACGACTTGGAAAGCGTGGCTTTTTGGATGCATTAATTGTCTAGGTAATGCTTGCGTGCCCTAACCTTTAGAGCATACATACTGTGTACGAGAGGATAAGTATCCGTGGCTTCGACTCGATCTAAGCAGCGAACGTGGGAGGAAGGAGCGAAGAAGCTGGGAGGTAAGCGATTAAGTAGCTATCCTTTAAATAGTGTGTAATAACTAACCAGCGGAGTTCCTTTTCTGATTGCGATCGCTTTGCTCTCTTAACTTGCACGCAAGCAATCCTTAATATATATAATTAATGGCGAAACAACGACTTGACACCTTATTAGTAGAACTTGATTTATGCGCCTCCCGGCAGTTAGCACAACGGCTAATACGGGCTGGGGAAGTAATGGTAAATCAGCAAGTCATTGATAAGCCGGGAACTGAGGTAGAAACCGAGGCGCAAATTAAAATTAAAGAGCGATCGCGTTTTGTTTCTAGAGGCGGGGAAAAACTTGTCCATGCTTTAGAAGACTTTGGCATTTCCGTACAAGATCGGATTTGCTTAGATGGCGGCATTTCTACTGGCGGATTCACCGATTGTTTGCTGCAAGCTGGGGCAAAAAAAGTTTACGGGATTGATGTTGGTTACGGACAAGCTGACTGGAAATTACGCAACGATGCGCGGGTAGTGTTGAAAGAACGGACTAATCTGCGCTATCTCACCCCAGAGGAATTGTACGGTGATGAACAGCCAGCAGATTTAACAGTTGTGGATGTTTCGTTTATTTCGCTAACCAAAATTCTTGATGCTTTGTGGAAATTAACACAGCCTCCCAGAGAAGCGGTGTTGCTAGTGAAACCGCAGTTTGAAGTCGGGCGCGAACGTGTTGGTAAAAAAGGGGTAGTGCGAGATACTGACGATCAGGCAAATGCGATTTTTCAGGTATTGCAAACAGCCCAACAATTAGGATGGAATTACCGCGGCTTAATTTGGTCGCCAATAACTGGCCCGGCTGGGAATATCGAGTATTTGTTGTGGTTAGGAATGAACGCTACACCAGATATAGACTCCACCCCCGTTAATCCAGAGGGGGCTAAGCTGAGCTTAGAGGAGATTAAACAAATTACTCAAGCTGCTGCATCGCACTTTCGGAATAATTTAAAATCGTAAATTTTTCTGTCATCTTTGTTACTGTTTCTCTAGCTTCAGGTGAAATTAAGACAGAAGCATTCAGAGGGCGATCGCATGAGTACCGAAGAACAAGCACGGGGATTGATGGCACAGCACCGTCAACACAAAGAACACTTGCATGATTCGATGTTAAGTCGTGCGGAAGCGGCGGAACCCGAAAACGCCCACACCCAGGAACAGGCGCGAGAATTGATGGCGCAGTACCGTCAACATAAGGAACACTTGCACGATTCGATGTTAAGCCGTGCGGAAGCTGAAATTGGTGTTCCCCAGGAAACTACCGACCCTTCTCAGTAGCAACGCTTGTTTCTAAATTCTGATCAAACTAGCCTTTGCGTTGGCAGGCTTTGTTTTGCTTCGCGACATGAATCTATAGCCACAATCTTAGTCGTTTGGCATTCCCAGGTTTTGCTGTAATTCCTGGCGCAAGCGATAGAGAATTGTATTTGGTTCCACTTGGCTAAGAATCTCTTGAATCACAGTATTAGCTCCCAGTTGTCCCCAGGTGCAGCCTTGTTCTAGATAAGCCTGCGCCGCACGACCGACCGCGTAAGCTCCGTATCCGGCGATACCAGCTTGCGCGATCGCGGCGGAGCCATAAGCAGTAATATTAGTTGCATTCTCACCACTAGCGACAGCAGCAGCACTCTTCCCCAACCCAAAAACGATACTTGTACCGAGTTCACCCAGCAGCAAGCCACCAGAACTCAATAGAATTGTTTTCAGAAGCTTACCAGCCTCATATCCAGTCATGGGAAGACCGTACAACCTCGCTAGAGAGCGAATGAGAGCCAAATCCGCCACCGTTCCTCCTAAAACGTCCAAAATAGCAATCGGATTAAGGGCTACGGCGAGAGCCTTGTATCGGACGAAACTCCAAATCAGCTTTTCTGCATCAGCGTCAAGCGCTGCTACAGTTTTTTCGGCAATATTCGCCTCAGCAACTCTTGCTTGAACTAAAGCATTGAGAGCTAAAAGCGATCGCCCTTCCCGATTTAAAATATTCAAAATCTTCTGCTTCAACTCGTCTACTTGTGGCGGCGGCGTTTCCCATTCATAAGTTACACGACTATCAGGCCATTCAACGCGCACTGAAAGCGGTGCAGGTTCCGCCGCCACCATCACAATTTCATCTTCTTCTAGAGGCCTGGTTAATTGCGTCTCCAAGCTACCAGCACCCAGTTGTTGCAAATTGCGATAAATTGTTTTTCGGTCTATCTCAGGATATAAATCAATCTTGTTAAACACCAAAATTAACGGTTTCTGAGTTTGGCGCAATTCGCAAAGCGCCTGATATTCAGTTCGCGTGATGTCACCAGAAACTACAAACAAAATTAAGTCAGCTTGACGCGCTACACCCCGCGCCATTTCTGCGCGTGCTTGTCCCTGAATTTCATCCAATCCAGGCGTATCAATTAACTCCACCTGCACTTTACTATTAGTGGTAGGTGTCCACCGCACCGACCGAGGCCACTGAGTCACGCCATTGAGGGGGCCTGTTTGTAAAATCTTTTGTCCCATCAAGGCGTTTAAAACTGCCGACTTACCGCGACTAACTAAACCAAAAGCAGCAATGTGAATAACGCTAGAGTCTAGCTTTTCTAAACTATTCGTCAAAACTTCTAGCTCAGTTTGTAAAGCGGCTGTCGGAGAATGGGGTTTTACCCGTGTTTTGGAAGAATACCAGGATAGCGCTTGTCGTAAACTAGCACGAGCGCGGTTGATGTGAGTTTCTTGCAGGTTGGTACGTGCTGGCTTTGTCTGACGCTCAGCAGCTGCATTAGTTTGGGACGATTGAGGATTCAAGGCTACATAGAACCAGAGGCTACAGATCCATTTTCGTTTAATTACAGTTCGGATGCGATCGCTCTTGATTGGGAAAGTATACAATCAAGGTCGCATTTCTACAGATCAAGTGCAAGTAGCGATCGTACTATTAACATAGCGGTAAAATATCTAAACATAAAACAGGCATGAAACAACTAACTAGAATAACGCTTAATCCCGAAGTAATGGGGGGAAAACCTTGCATTCGGGGTTTGCGGGTGACAGTTGGTACGGTAATCGGATTGATGGCATCTGGTTATTCTACTGAGGATATTTTGAAGGCATATCCCTATCTGGAAGCGGAAGACTTGCGTGAGGCTTTGGCTTATGCTGCGTGGCATGTTGAAGAAACGGAATTGCCTCTAGTTTCAGCAGGTTACTTACTCCACTCCACAAAAGTAGGTTGTACCTTTGTACCCTTCGCCGTTACCCCACTAAATGAGGCGGAAACACCGGGGGGAACAGTTGCCGGTTGAGCCAAGATAAAGCCATTATCTATTAGATTGCCTTTGCGATCGCGTACTTCATAATTGACTTTGATATTTTGCACTGTATTGCCAGTTTGATTAGTAATTCGTCCCTCTAGCAAATTACCATCATATTTCACACTACTAATAGGCATTCTGGCAGCTTCTGCATCAACTGCACTTAGTTTTGGTGGATTAATTGAAGGGGTATTTTGTTTGCACAAATCCCCTAAATTCACAGTTCGGCCATCAGCAGTTTGCATATAGCAAGCTAATGAATCAGTCGGTGATTGTCCAGCCAACCGAGATGCAGTGAAAAAAGAAAGTAATAACAATGATAGAATTGTTGTTACGCGCCCAAGTTTTAGCATAATATTTTTTACGTATTATTCATATCTTGCACTATTTTAAATAATCTGGAGGCCGAGCCTCCCAAACCTCGTTACCAGGCTCAGCCTAGTAACGAGAATTAGCCTGCAAAGGCAGGCTTTGTTTAGCCGCGACTTTAGCCGTCGGACACTTTTTCTTAAGGTATTGCCAGTCTCCGATTAACACGGCGACGAGTTCTGAGAGTATCATCTATTCTGGCTTTCTGTGCCGCTGCACTAGCTGTCAAACCTAAATCTTGCATAATTCTCCAAGCAACAACTTCACCAGTTGCACAGCCACCTTCCATGTAACCTTGCGCCGCCAAAGAGCAATGTTCGCCAGCAAAAAATAGATTGCCTACACGCTCTCTTTCTGCACCAGCAATTGTACTATATTGCCCGACTAACCAACAGGAATAAGAACCGCGATTAAAACGTTCTCCAGGCCAATAGGCTCGAATTGCTTCGCTTTGTCGCTTAGCAGTAATTCCGGGAAAAATTCGCTCTAATTGCGGTAATAATATTTGAGCTTGAGTTTCCGGAGTTCCACTCCCTAAAGCTGCACCGTTGCGTCCGCCTGTATAGTTAGTTATGAAACCGCTAGTACCAGGGGCGTAACGAGTTGCTTCCCAGCTTGATTGAAATCCTAAATCTGTAAATACGGCTGCGGTTGAATTATAGCGAACGCGCCAGATTCTTTCCTGGTAGGCTGTGATTAATTTAGAATTAGTGCCATAGCCTAATTGAGCGATCGCTAACTTTTTCGCAGGCGGTAAATCAACAGCTAGGGGAATTTGTCGCAGGACACTAAAAGGCAACGTTAATAAAACTCGTTCATAAATGCGCTCCAAAGCGCTTGCTCCCGATCGTAAACTTACTTGGTAGCGACCATCAGGAAGGGTGCGAATTGCATCTAAGGCTGTCCCTAATTGGATAAAAGGTGATAATCTCGCCGCGAGTCTTTGGGGGACTTGTTCGTTACCTCCGACGACATGAAAACGTTCATCACTGAACCCGTAGACGCTAAAATCTTTTGGCAAAGGCTCATAAAAGAAAAACAATAAATTCAAACAAGATTGTTCTTCTGGTTCTCTCCCATATTCTGTGGTGTAAGCTAACCGAATCATTTGCCGCAAAATTGGGCTAATTGGTGCAGAGTCTAAATATTGAGCGATTGAGGTACGGTCTAAATTAAGCCCCACCTGATTGTATGATTTGTAGGTGACTCCATCGCCAATTGCTGCTAAATCCTGAGATATTTTCTGCGCCAAAGGTACGAAAAAATTAGCAACATCGGTGAGAGTATATTTTGTTCCTTGAAAATACCAAGTTTCTTCTACTAACCCGCGATCGCTAGGTTTCAGGTTAATCGCGGTTAAGCCGAGTTCGCTGACAAGACGGCGCATGAAAGTATGACCGGAGTCAATAAATTCTCCGCCGAGTTCTACGGTGGTAGCGGTTCCGGAGGCGTTGGATAAACTCCGCATTCGTCCGCCGATGCGGTTGTTCGCCTCGACGATATCGACAGGAACGCCAGCTTGAGACAAGCGGTAGCCAGCGATTAAACCTGCAATTCCTGCACCTACAATTAACACTTTAGAACCACTAGCTACTGCAACGGAATCGCGATCGCGTCCCAATGCTGCTGTACCCAGTGCTGAAGCTGCTGCTAAACCTCCATAAAGCAGGCGGCGGCGAGATATTTTTTCGGCGAACATATCGCGGACTTCAGCGGTGGGAATTCCACTGTTGAGGGAAGTTTGAGCGATTTTGTAAGCCCGATGCAGGGTTTCCAGCAGAATAGACCTAGCCATTTTTTGTCAAGTGTGGCAAAGTGCTTTAACAATATATCCTCAGGAAGATGTATTGTCATGTGCAAGAGACGAAGTGAGGAAGTTCTCGATGGGAATCTCAAAGCGATCGCTTTTAAGGTACGCCCCCTTTAGTGGTTATTCGCTTTCCTTAAGTTTGCTGTTAGTTGGAATGCTTACATCAACTGGGGTAGCCCAAACTACTCCCTCCGAGTCAGCCCCTTTTAACGGACTTGGGATATTAGCCGACGAATCGATCCCCCAGGGGGACAGCAACGAAGCAAGAATTTCCGAAGATGTGAGTTTCAGTCCCCGTTTTGGAGTTGGTTACAGCACATCGGGTGCTGGCTTTGATGCGTTTACCAGCTTCGAGGGTTTTGTTCCATTGCTGCAAAATGCGGGAAGCAACCTAACATTTTTGGAAGGACGGTTGCTTTGGTCAACAAATAATTCTACACTCGGCGGCAATGTATTATTGGGACACCGATTTTACAGCTCGTCTGATAATAGAATCTTTGGCGGTTACGTTTCCTACGACAACCGCAACACCGGGAATGCTGTTTTTAACCAAATCGGTACGGGTTTTGAAAGTTTAGGTGAAAACTGGGATTTCCGAATTAACGCCTATATTCCTGTTGGCGATACCCGTCAAGTAGTGGAAGAAAATGTTTCTGATACGGGTTTGTCGGTTTCTGCGCCTTTTTTTACCGGAAATTTTTTAAGCTTTGTAGGGGAGACTTCGCGCCAAATTAACCGCCGTTTGGAAGCAGCAATGGCGGGATTTGATTTTGAGGCGGGGGCAAAAATAGCGAGTCTGGGCGATTCTGGTGACATCAGAGGATATGCTGGGCTGTATTATTACGATGCGAATGGTAGCGATGAAATTCTCGGCTGGCGCACCCGCTTAGAAGTACGTCCAACTGATAGTTTAAGGTTGGGTTTGTCGGTTCAAGATGACGCAACTTTTGGCACTAATGTTGTGTTGAGTGTAGCGGCAAATTTTCCCGGAAGTCGCCCCAGAGGTAGCAGAAATCAAACATTAGCAAGAATGGGGGAGTCGGTAGCGCGTCAAGTTAATATTGTTGTTGATGAACAATTTGAGTCTGAGACGATACGCGATCGCTTCACAGTTTTGGCAACTAATCCCAACACTAATGAGCCATATTTCTTCCAGCACGTTAACTTAGATGCACAAGTAGGAAATGGCACTTTTGAGCTTCCATTTGGTACGCTACAAGATGCGCTGAATGTAGTTAAGTCTGACAATATTATTTATGTGCAACCTGGTAAAAATTTAACTGAAATTCCCGCCTTCACTCTCCCAAATAATGTAGCGGTATTGTCAACTGCCCCTGTGCAAAATATTAATGGTGTAGTATTACCGCTTTCTGGTGCTGGGGTACAGCCTATAGTTACAGGAGGTGTGACTTTAGGGAATAATAACACCATTTCTGGGTTTGCGATCGCAAACCCCAACGGCGCTGGCATCACTGGAAATAACATCAGCAATCCGACGATTCGAGAGAATGCGATCGCTAACACAGCAACTGACGGCATCCGATTAGATAATCCTACTGGCAAAGTTACTATTTCCAACAACAACTTTTCTAATATTGATGGTAATGGCATTAGTATCAACACTGCCAATACTCAATCCGAGTTAGTCATAGATTCAAATATCATTACCCGCGACATTAGCGGTTTTGGTTTCACAGGAATTAAGATTGTAGCTGGTGATGATACCGTAACCACAGCTACCATTTCTAATAATCAAATTTCCGAAAGTATGTTTAGAGGTATTCAAATAGATGCTTTAGGCAATTCTCAAACTCTCCTGTTAGTCGAGTCTAATACTATTAGCGGGAGTCAATTTAACGGAATTACCATCAACGCCGATGAAAACGCCCAAATTTCCACAAGTGTCCGATTAAATACCCTGACAAACAATAATATTGTAGGCGCTTTTGGAGGCGGCGAATTTGACGCGCAAACTTATAGTAACTCTTCGGTTTGCTTGCAACTTGATAATAATAAAAGCACACCGAGTACCAACGGTGAGGATTATAATTTAGCCAATAACAATGTTGGCGGTTCTACATTCCAAGTTGAGGATACACTGGCAACAAATACTGGCACTGTTACTGAGAATCCTGCACCATTAGACTTCCCCAAAGTACCGCGTGGAACTTGTGGCTTTCCGTAGGATTAAGAATGAAACGTGGTTTGCAACTTTCCCAAAATAATACCGTAAGCGCGGGGGCAACGAGCTATCTAATGCTACAACTAGCGTTTGATCCCTTCAACCCCCTTAAAAAGGGGGGCTTTCTAAGAATCAGCACATCGGTGAATCAAGGTAATAATTAAAGCCCGCTTGTGCGGGCTTTAATTGTGTAGCTGCATTCAGTCTGTCGGCGTTTTCTAACTTCCCGCGATCGCGCCTTGCTGTGACTCCGGCAAAATCCGCCCTACCGCTTGTTTCACGAAAGACTGCAAGAAAGCCGTACGTTGATTTTGCTGGAAAACTCTTTGCAGGGTCTCTTTTAATTGGTCAATATTAAAAGGATGCCCCTCAGCGGTTATACTGGCTTCCTGCGCTTGGAAGTATTCAATCAAGCACATCCCTGCCAACCGAGTTAGATAGGCGGCGCTGACGCCCTGAACTGCACCTCCAGCGACAAAAGTAATAGCATTTCCTTTGAGAATACCGCCGATGGTTTGAGTAGAAAGTTCTACCAAACCAAGTTTAAGCATTAAGCTACCCATTGTTCCCGCCACTGTCTGCGCTTGCTGAAGGGAGAATTTCTGCTGATACATAGCGCCCAAATCTATCACCATTTGGGCATTAATCGCAGCAGTTGCCAACAAGTCTAGGGCTGGTACGGGGTTTGCAAAAGCTGTAGCAGCTGCTATCCACTGGAATTGTTCAATTAGGGGTAAGGCGCGATCGCGTCTTACCTCATTTAAGGCTGTTTTCGCCTCTGCTTTCAACGCACCAGCTGTCCGGAAGGTAGTTGTCCACACCAACTGTTGACTTTCTTGGGCTAAAATCTCACTCAAGCGACCAGTCAGCACACTCATGTCTGGGGCTGGAGTTTCCATCCATTCTTGCACCGAACCATCAGAGGAATGCTGACGCACTTTTATCGGACTAGGAGAAGCAGCGATCGCTACTACATCTTCTGCCATCATCATTGATAGCATCCGTTGCCGCAACTGTTGCAACACAGTAGCGCCCTCTTCTGGCAAATATTGGTCTTGCTTGTTAAAAACCAAGACCGGGCGATGATTTGCTCTCACCAGCTGCTTTAATATTTGATACTCTGGGTCTGTCAAATCGCCATTTGTGACAAATAGCACTAAATCTGACCTCTCCTCCAATCCCTCCCCTAACAGCGGAGGGGAATCTGACACCTTCCCTTTAAGGGAAGAAGGCTGAATCGTTAGATCAGTCGCAGTAAATAAAGCTGGTGTCTCCTGCAAATCCAGTTTTTGCTGCTGTTGAGGAACCCAGTTTGACTTTAAAACTTGAATTAAGGTAGTTTTCCCTACCGCCTTCCCGCCAGTAACAGCCAGGTGTATCTCTTGGCGATCTATTTCGGCTAGGAGTTGCCCAACTTGTTCTCGGAGTTTAGCATTGGTAACGCGACCTTCTGCTTCTGTCTCTAATTGAGTAATAACAGCTTGTGCTTGCGCGATCGCACTTTCCACCGTTTCCCTGTCTATCTTACCCATCTCTGGCAGCTTAGTTTCTTTAGCTGTCCTTCCGAACCACCAGAAACCAGTACCGACTGCTAAAGCGCCCAAAATCCCCAACTCACCGAGATGTAATACCGAATGATGCAGACTCTGCAACATCCACAGCGATAATGATAAGCCTACTCCCCCCACCAAAACGGGTCGCCGCAAGTTGACAGCCATAAACAGTTAAATGTAATTCTGAATACTTGTTTACCAGCATAAAACAAAACCCTGCAACCGTTTCCGATTACAGGGTTTGTTTTACTAGTAAGTGGCGGGAAGTGGATTTGAACCACTGACCTTCGGGTTATGAGCCCGACGAGCTACCAGGCTGCTCTATCCCGCGTTGCCGCGTTCACTTATTTAATATAACACTAAATTCACGAATGTGACAACTAAAGCAAAGATAATTCTCCAACTACCTCTAAACGCTTGAATTTGCCCAGGCTCATAAAGTGTTCAGATAGAGTTTCCGCCACGGTGGGAGTAATCCAGCCCATCTGCTTGAGTAAGTGAATGGCAACGGCATATTTAGCTCGTCCGGCACCATCCATCACCTTAATTGCCAGCCCCATGCCAACGCCTTCTCTACCAATGCACTCAATCCCTTCAGCACCGCCTTTGCTGACGATTTCCCCTTCGGTTAAGCGCATCAGTTCTGTATCAAATTCCCCTTCTCCTGCCACCAGAGTCGGGTGATGAGTCATAGCGCGGACGATGCGCTCCATATCCAAATTGTTACCAGAGGCAAGCTGAGCAAACAAGGTAGCCATTTGCCCCAGTTGCATGAAGTAGGTAGGAGCGCCACAATCATCGTGGGCGCTAATAAACTCTGCCGCAGGCATTCGCAGCAACTCGGCAACTTTGCCTAAAATTAGCTGCTGAACTGGGTGATTGCGCTGCAAATAGGTATTCAAAGGCCAATTTCTTGCCTGACAAACCGCGAGCATCCCCGCGTGTTTCCCGGAACAATTGTATTCCAGAGGACTCTTCTTGCCTGGTGGAATTGGACACTGGAGTGCCGAAGGATCGACATCGCTGCGCCAAAGGATATTAAACGCTTGCCTTACCTGCTGGGTACTCCCCTTGTGAGAACTACAGATAATCGCTAAGTCTCGATCCGTCAGGTTGTAGCGTTCCAGGGTACCAGTGGTGGTGACTGCTAGTGCCTGAAATGGCTTGAGTGCGGAACGGACAAAAGCGGCTGTTTCTGCGCTACCCGCAACCGATAGTACGCGCCCCCGGTTGTCGCATACAACTGCTTGGGCGCGGTGTGTTGATTCGATAATGCCTTCGCGCAGCAACCGGACTTCCAGTTCTGCGGCTTGAGTTCTTTTTCCCCTTGTCATGGGTAAGACTTTAACATTTTTTGTCGATTGTCAGTAGTCATTTGTTCATTGTCAGTAGTGATTTGTTAGTTGGGGTTGGAACTGGGAAAGTTGTTAGAACCTCCTGCAACGTTTCAACTTGACAAATCTTCCCTGAGCAATGAGTAATTACAAAAAGTTCCAGATTATGCCACCAGCAACGAAAAATAAGGCGAGGATGCCAAATGTTCGCTGCAAGCGCTGGAAAATCGGCTGGATTTGGTAGGTGACAATGAAGCGATCGCGTGCCAAAATCTCTTCGGGCTTCGTCCAGCATTGACCGTCATACCAGCCTGATTCCTCATAAAATACTGTAGAACTCGAAAGGCGCGATCGCACGTAAGACCAGCCTAAATATAGTCGCAACAGTGCGAATACCACTCCCACGGAAGCGATTGCCCCACCACAGAGGATAAACTTGCCCAGATACTTTCCCGGCGCAAAACTAGCCGCCGACAGCGGTGCTGCTATCATCCACGATATCCCCCAAAGCACCGCCAGCTTTTTGAGATAATCTCCCAAATCTTGCGTCACCCAGCAAAATAACCAGGAATCCTTCAACTCCTGGTACTCATTAATAGGCTGCTGTTCAGTTGGAACCGGGCAAACAGTAACTGTCGATTCCATCATGGTCTTATTCTCCCACTGGCTGGGATGCTGTAAACTCTATTCGTTCAGCGTGTCCCCAAAATGCTTCCAGATTATAAAACTCGCGCTCTTGAGGAAGCAAGATATGAACAATTACATCGCCGTAGTCCATGACTATCCAGCTGCCCTCTGCTTTTCCTTCCACACGCAGTGGTAGCCGTTGCCACTGTGTTTCCAGCTTTTCTTCAATAGACTGCGCGATCGCCCTTACTTGTACCCTAGAGAATCCGGTAGCGATCGCAAAGTAATCTGCTAGATAGGATACCTCTGCCACATTTAGCAATACAATATCAGACGCTTTGCGGTCATCCGCTGCTGTGGCAACTGTCATTGCCAGTTCTTGAGAAGCGTTCTGTTTTTCTGCATTTACGGGACGCACGGGCAAACCATTCGTCCCTGTTCGGCTAGAGAGTAATGTTTCCTCTGTGCTGGGCGTTGTCGAATGTACCTTAAACTGTTCTGACATTAAATCCTTATTTCCTTGTTCAAAAACACCTATAAATTCGTCAACAATTGATTTAACTTACAGCGACCCTGACCAAATCCCCAATTATGAATTCTAAATTTCAAATTATGATTTTTGGGCTTCCCGCCTCAAGTTTCTCTAGCTGCCAACTTTTTTACTTTTCATCATTTCTTCTGCTGATTGCTGCTTTTTGCTAGCCATTTGCAATGCCCAATTCCGGGTACGGATCGTGCGCGGATGAATTAAGCAACGGGTATCGAGTAGATATTTCAGAGAATAATCGCAAACCAGCCAAACAGCTTTGTAGAGATTTTCCCAGGCAGCTTGTCTCAAAGCTTCTAACTCACGTGTATCGCCTCTACCTGGTTCTAGGCTATCAGCTAAAAATACGATACAACTCAAGTTACTCATGCCTGGTCTGCCCAAGGTGTGATCCTGAATTGCCTGCAAAATTTCTTCATCAAATATTCCAAATTTGTCTCTAGCTACAATTGCACTGACATCTGCGTGCAGCAAATGCGGATTCTCTTCGTCCACAGGGTCTATGTCCAGTCCTTCTTCCTGTGCCATTTGCAACAGTACAGAAGGCTTAAAATATTTAGCCAGGTCGTGCATCAAGCCGCTGGTTGCCGCTTTTTCGACATCAAGGTGATAATGCAGTGCTAGAGATGCAGCCATCTGCTCAACGCCCAGAATGTGTTTTATCCGAGGGGCAGGGACATTATCTGCTAACCAGGCTAAGACGCGATCGCGCTTAATTGCCACAAATTCCATAAAATAAACGGTAGATGCGTTGAACGACTACTCTGGCGAGAGCAAGAGCGGGTGCTTTTTCCCCAGCAGTTAGTAGAGCGTGACCAACGCCTTAGAAGTTCGCTTGCTGTGAGCATCGCACATAAATCCAAAAGCAACCGCCGCATTGCTCCCATTCTAGATCAATGCAACGAAACCTCGCCAAACAGCTTCTCATACCTGTCCAGAGCTGTATTGAAAGCATAATTTTCGATAGCGTACTCTCTGCCTTGCTTACCCAGCGCTTCAGCTTTGTCCGGATTTTTATACAAATCTAAAATTGCTGCCACTAGAGCGTTGCTATCTTCCGGGGGTACGACAATACCACCTTTGCTCTGCTGCACTGCTTTAGCTGCCGTACCAGTAGAGGGAACAGAAGCTATTATCGGACGACCACTGGCTAATAACACCTGGATTTTAGAAGGCATATTGAAGGAGATCACGTTTTCTTTTTGCATCACCATTCCAATATCAGCCGCCGCCAGCATTTGCGGTAGTTCTTTGCGGGGTTGAAATGGTAGTAGCAAAACGTTAGTAGCATCTATTTTTTGACGGTACAGCTCCAAATCTTGCAACGCTTTTTCCTCTCCCACAATTACAACAGCAATTTCTGGAATATGCTTGAGGCGAGCGGCTGCATCGATAAGGGCTGTCAAAGGTTGGGTGCGACCAATATTACCGGAGTAGAGAACAACAAATTTACCGTTAAGCTGATGAGCCTTACGGAAGGGACTTTCTTCTTTTGGTAAGGGTTGGATAAAGTTAACATCAACCCAGTTGGGAATCAGCACAATTTTGTTTTCTTGGACACCTTTACCCACCAAATTGTCAACAAACCCTTCACTAATGACACTAATTTTAGTTGCACTCCAATAGGCAAATTTTTCCAGCCCTTCAAAGATGCGAATCATGCGTTTGTTTGTGAGCAGACCTGTATGGACGGCTGCTTCCGGCAAAATATCCTGAAGATTTAATATCACTGGACAACGGTGCAACCATCCCAGCATCGCCGCCGGAACAGCAACTGGCAGGGGCGGCACAGTTAAAAGAATCACATCCGGGCGTAGACCTTTAAGAGCATGAACTAAGCTGATGAGGACAAAGCTGGCATCCAACATAATTCGATCTAACAAACCCGGATTAGGACGAATCCAGACATAATTACGCTGAACTGCCACACCCTTTTTCTTTTCGGTCATGTACAATTTGCCCTTATATTCATCGTATATGCGCCGTTGTGGATAGTTGGGCATGGCGGTGACAACACGCACTTCATGACCTTGTTGTACTAAACCTTCTGCTAGTTCGGTCATTAAAGGGGCAATGCCTATGGGTTCGGGATGGTAGTTATAGGAATAAATCAAAATCCGCATTTTTCTAGGTTCAACCAAATTTTGAGCGGAAAGCTTCTACCTAGTTTAATCGCGGCTAGTCCTATGTGGCAGCGATCGCGTATCCTGCTTGTAGTTGATTTCGCTCATAATCCGTAGCTAAGTGAAGTGTGTAGTTACTACAGACACACTCTTAACTGTAAATTGTTCCATATTTAATTTGCCTACCAAAAGCAGCTAAGAGCCTAGCTAAGACTGGATTTTTCCTTCTTGGCTTGTAAATGCCCTACTTTGGCTAGCTTACTACTGCGATCGCAGTAGTAAGCCACTCAGCGAAGGATTTTTCTTCGCATCAACAAGCAATTTCGCCGGTCACTCATCCGGATGTAACAAAGTTCATCCGTAAACTGTTGCATAAATATCAATCCCCTCCCCCCTTCATTTTCCAAGGGGTCAAAATCCTTTTGGTTTAATAATGAAAGCTTTGATTGCAGCTTTGCTTCTAAATCAAATCGCTCTCCGTAGTCCCAAATCCGCATTTCCAGGTAGCTAGCAAAAACTTTCACCTGGATTTCAATTGGAGTATTCTGCGGTAAGTCTTTGTGAGCATGGCGAACCGCATTGGTGAAGCCTTCTGTCAAGGCAACCTGACATTGCCACCATAATTCATAGGGCAGCAACGGTAGAGTAAGTTGCTCAAACCATTGCAAAACTTCTGTTAAAGCATTCAAATCCGTCTCAACCTGAAGACGGGACTGTACCAGGGGTTGTTCCTTTTGCATTAACAGAAGTAATTGGGGTTTCCTAATAAGCACCACTGTTTTTGCGAAATAAGATCAGGACAGTTTTAACAATTAGCTGGATATCGTAAATCAAGCTCCAGTTTTGCTGATAACGTAAATCTAAGCGGATTACGTCTTCAAAATTGCGTACTTGGCTTCGCCCATTTACCTGCCACTCCCCTGTCATACCGGGTTTCACATCTAAACGCTGCCATTCTGGCACTTCATAGCGCTCAACTTCATCCGGCGTAGGTGGTCTAGTGCCTACCAAACTCATCTCCCCTTTGAGTACATTCCAAAACTGAGGCAGTTCATCCAAACTACTCTTACGTAAAAAGCGACCCACCCGCGTCACTCGCGGATCGTTTTCATTCTTGAAAAATGCACCCGTAGCTTGGTTTTCGATTTTGTCTTTCAGTGCTTCCGCATTTACGCACATCGAGCGAAATTTCCAAACCCGAAACCGCCTACCCATCCAACCACAGCGAACCTGACTAAAGAAGATTGGCCCAGGATCGTCTACTTTTATGGCAATAACAATGGGGATAAACAAAATTGCTGAAATTACCAAACCTATCAGCGCCCCCACCACGTCAATACAACGCTTCACCCAGGAACGCACCGAAGGATGAGTTTCTGGTAGCTGTTTGTCTGACTTTTGTCCAGGTTTAGGTGTGGTGGCGTCTTTCGACTGCTCAATTGTCAAAACCTGATCCAGTCCCGTCATCGCCAAAACCGCCATCACTTGAGGATGGACGCTCCGGAGTACCAATTTTACTCCTTTGTCCCGCGCTACTTTTACATTACTAACCAGTGCGCCGACACCACTGCTATCTATAAATGTCGTCTGGCTCAAATCCAGAACTAATTGGTCGGTGACGGAACTCCCTTGCAAAAACTGCTGACAGCTTGTTTTAAAAGCCACTGCCTCCAGCACTGTGAGGCGAGGGGGCAGTTGCACTACAGGAGTTTCGTTGTAGAACGTAATCTGAAATTCTGCCTCTGGGTTGGGGCCTACCATGAAAACCTGGTACTAAGTTGCCACTTAATATTCTGAGCAATATTTTGCCTTAGTCAATTCAACTTCATCAAAAGTTTTTGTTAATTTTTTTTAATGCTTAAGAAATAATAATAAAAGTATATTTTTCTCTTTACAAAAATACAATAACCAAGCTTGTACTAGCTGACACCTTCACAGCAACAGCCGAGCCAAAGACAGAGTGGTTAATTGAGGCACTCCAGGCAGACAATAGATTGGTAGAGAGACACACTCAATGAGTACAGCGTGAGCGAGTTGCTTGCCCTCACGCTTTTTGCAACATGACCCCTAAAACCTCCGAATCCTCGAAGGCGCGGCTGATTGAAGTCTTTTCCGCTATTCAAGGCGAAGGACTCAACGTCGGCACCCGCCAGATATTCATCCGCTTTGCCCTCTGTGACCTCCGCTGTTACTTTTGCGATAGCGCCCATACCTGGCACACACCAGCCACCTGTAGCATCGAGCAGACACCCGGAGAGCGCGATTTTGAAACCCACTCCAATCCAGTAACTATCCCAATGTTACTGGATTGGATAAATCGGCAAAATCAACCAGGTCTGCACGATAGCATCAGCCTCACTGGTGGCGAACCCCTGCTTCATGCACCCTTTTTGGTAGAATTTTTGCCCCAGTTGCGCGACTTAACTAAATTGCCAATTTATCTAGAAACTGGCGGTCATCGCCCGGAACAGCTTGCAACAATTTTGCCCTATCTCGATTCTGTGGGCATGGATATTAAGCTGCCTAGTGTGAGCGGGGAAAGCTACTGGCAAACTCACGCGGAATTTCTCCAGCTTTGTTGGGACTCACAAGCTGAGGTTTTTGTCAAGCTAATTATTTCCAGTAAAACTGAGCCAGATGAGTTGGAACAGGCATCTGAGTTGGTAGCATCTGTTAGCCCTGGCATCCCGGCGTTTCTACAGCCAGTGACACCCCTGGAGATGCCTCATAGTATGGCAGTGCTTCCGCCAACGCCCCAGCAGGTTCTGGAGTGGCAGGTGTTGATGAAACGAAACCTTAAGCAGGTGCGAGTTGTGCCACAGACTCATAAAATGCTGGGGCAACTTTAAATTGTTCATGGTTTATTGGAAATTTCCAATGAACCATGAATAGTCCTGATTACTAAATCAGAGTGCTAAAAATACGGTGTTTGTATAAAGAATTGATAAAGAACCCAGAAATTTATGTGAAATTACGGTGTAGAAAATCGTCTTGAAGTATCACTTAAACTGTTCTAAATCTCTTCTTAAAAGAAACGCCTGATGCTGAGAAAGTAAAATTTCCTCGTTTTAGACATGATGCAAGCAAGGCATTGGCTTCGGGCGTTTAGTTGTTCCTTGGTGGTATCTGCGCTCTCTATCGCGGCAAATACTACCTCAGCTTACGCAGTTTCCCTAGAAAACACTCTGGCGATTCCGGGTGAAAGTACAGATTTATTCCCACTCAATGGTAGTAGTGGTGGTGCCAACATCAATCGCTTAGGTTTTTTCTCGGATATTTATTACGATCGCTACGAGAATGTTTACTACGGTTTGGGCGATCGCGGCGCAGGAGGCGGCGTCCTTTCCTATCAAACGCGGGTTCAGAAATTTTCTTTGGATGTTGACCCAAACACGGGGGCTATTAGCAATTTCAATGTGCTGAAGACAATTCTGTTTACTAAGGACGGTGAGAACTTCAATGGGTTGAACCCCACCCTACTCAACGGCGATGCTGGAAATCTCGGTCTTAGCTTTGACCCGGAGGGCTTTGCAGTTGCTCCTAATGGGAATTTCTACGTTTCAGATGAGTATGGCCCCTCTGTTTATGAGTTCAGCTCGACGGGTTCGTTCCTCAAAGCATTTACGACTCCAGAAAATATAGTTCCCAAAGTGGGAAGCATCCCCAACTATGTTGATGGTCGCCCAACCCTGACCAGTGGTCGCCAGGATAACCGAGGATTTGAGGGGGTGACTCTCAGTCCTGACGGTAGTAAACTGTTTGCGATGCTGCAAGACCCTTTAGTAAACGAGGGAAGTCCCGATGGACGGCGCAGCCAGAATTTGAGAATTGTGGAATTTGATACGGCAACGCGATCGCCCGTCGCTCAATATATTTACCAGCTAGAAAGTCTTGCCGCTATTAATGATCGCATTCCGGGAACTGATGACGATTTTGGGCAAAATTCTCAAGGTCGCAATATTGGCATAAGCGCTATTTCCGCCCTCAATAACAATGAGTTCTTGGTGCTGGAACGGGATAATCGCGGCGTGGGCGAAGCTGATCCTCTAGGTGAAGCCCCAGTCGCCAGTAAGCGCATTTACAAAATTGATCTCACAGGTGCCACAGATGTCAGCAACATCAGCTTGGCAGGTACAAACACTCTACCAGCTGGCGTAACACCTGTTAGCAAGTCTCTGTTTCTTGACATTGCCGAACAGCTGAAAGCAGCTGGGCAGGTAATCCCTGAGAAGTTGGAAGGTTTAGCAATTGGGCCTCAGCTCAAGGATGGTTCCTACGCAATTATACTAGGCACTGATAACGACTTTAGCGTTACTCAGGGAGATGCTGGTCAGCTGGATGTTTGCACTGATGGTACAGCCTTTACTCTCGTATCTATTGATAGCGGCTGTCCCTCTGGACAAAAATTGCTTCCTGCCTACCTCTACTCGTTTAAAGCTAGTGGTACAGAGTTAGAGGGGTTTGTGCCGCCAGAAAAAGTGCCAGAACCAGCTGCAACTGTTGGGTTAATGCTACTGAATTTTGGTGGTTTGTTGCTCCGGCGGCAATAAAAAGGCAAACAAGAAGAATTATTCCATCTCGTTACCAGGCTCAGCCTGGTAACGAGAATAACTCCGGCTTCCCGTTTAAGGTGTCGCCTCGCGTGAACCTTTTACTTTGGCTTTTGCTTTGGATGCACTGCGTTTGAGAGCAGTGAGTCGCATTTCATATTTGCTGCGTTGACGCTTACTAGGGGTTTGCTCAAGCAGAGCTTTCAAGGCGCTACCGAGACTTTTATAGGCGTTGGGGAGAGAATAGCCGAAGCGGGTGGCTAGCGCGATCGCTTTCTCATCCGCTTCAATCATTTCTTTTACTTGCTTGTCCCCATTATTTTTCTGATAAAGTCGGTAGCCTGATACGCCACACAACGCCAAAGCTAACAACAGCAGCAACCCATCTTGTACCCAGAGTTCGCCCACTGCGCCACCTAAACCAATGGCTAGCGCCGCCATTTCCCAACCATCTCTGGGAATGGTGTCATTTTGAATCCGAGCGACTTCGTGCCAAAATAGCAAGTTGCGTTGATCGAGTGCCAATTGATCCCATTTCACCAGGTCAATTTGAATCTCGATTTGATCCTTGCCAATTTCTTCACAGCGGAGCAGGGGAGGATTTACCTCAGTCGTTCCCTCGACTGTTACCCAGCTTTGCAATTCTGGCGGCAGTAAAGTTTTTAAACGCCGGAGTTCACTCATCTCGGCTCTGGCAGAAGAGGTTACATAGGATGTCATATTCCAGCCCCAGGAAGTTCGCTTCTCTACAGTAAGGGTATCATTTTGCAGTATAGCGATCTTCTGGCTAGAAACAGATTTACTCAGAGGGGAATCTTCCCCGCTTCTTGCGAGCTTCCATAGCCTTCTCTAACATTTGTAGTAATCCTGGGGCTTCTTCTTGAAGGGTGAGTAATAATCTCTCTCCCATTTCTTGATCGCCTGGATCGACGCCTGTTTCCATCACCTCTTTGAGGCGAGGCACCGCTACATTATCCACAATTTGAACTAAACCTGCCAGACAGCGGTGAAATTGTCTTTCTGTGAGAATCGAATCTTCTAGGGGAAACTCAATGATGGCACGAATTTCGCCATCGGTCGGGTCATACTCCCATTGCAGCATTTTGGTTTCCCAGGAAATGCAAAGCATTGTCTGGAGGATAGCTTCTTTGTAAGGATGGTCTTTAACTCCAGCTATAACTTGGGGAGCAAATAGCTTGAAAAACTCTCCCTCTTCATCTAGCTGAACAACAATTAAGAATTCTTCTACGTTTTCCGCTTGCACACCCGTCAGAATGCGGTAAGCTTCTTCGTCGATATGGTATTTCCAACCTTGGGTGTCTAGATAGTTGGCAATCTGTTGTAGGGTGGTACCCATGAAAGTTCGCGACTCAGGGTGAGCAGGAGTAATCTGCACCAGTATAATATAACCCGCTACCTGAAAATGGCATAGAGTTGCATAGCGACTACTGGCCTTGGAAGAGCGATCGCTCCTCACGGTGCTTTTGTCTTGTAATTGTCCTTGGTGGCGGAGGCGGTTTAAGTCCTGCTTTGGTAAGAACGACCACCCAAGTATAAGGCTGCTGCTAAGGCTATCCCTGGCAATGTGATAGCTGCTGCCATAGGAGTGTTTAACCAACCGGGTTGCTGATATTCCTGCCGATAATAAGCAGATTTTAATCCACAAGGTTGAGCTTCACTTGCTGAAGCGAACAAAATGCCACTTGCGACAAGGGCGGTGGATGCGATCGCAGCGACTGAGGATTTTACTTTCATGAGAAGATTTCTCCGGCTTCGCACAATTTCCATTTATTGTAACTGGCTGTGACTGAAGTGGGGTGCGATCACGCAAATACCCCCACCCTCGAACACTCCTAAATCCAGCTAATCTGAGTTTATAAAAAAAAGAGCGATCGCATTTAGATCGCTCCTACTATATCTCTTACACGCCTCTCCGAAAAGCAAAGAGGGTAGGGGGTGAAGTTCTTAAATCTTCGCTTCTTCCCTTACCAACTTGTCCCAACCCAAATCCTTGAGATTGTTATTCCGACGCAGCGGACGAGTTACTAATTCTAGAATGTCGCGAGCATTAGTAAAGCCGTGAATCTGAGCAAAAGTGAACTCAACAGACCACTTTGTATTGATACCGCGTGCTTCTAATGGGTTAGCGTGAGCCATACCAGTAATTACAAGATCGATATTCTGCTGTTTTATCCGCTGAATTTGATTGTAATTATCTGGCTTCTCGATAATTTTGGGTGTAGGTACTCCCATTTCGTGGCAAGTCTTCTCTAACAACGCCAATTCAGCAGCTTGATAGCGCTTATCCATGTAGGGGATGCCGATTTCCGGGCAAGTCATGCCGCAGCGAATTAGAAACCGCGCCAAAGAGATTTCCAGCAAGTTGTCACCCATAAAGAAGACAGATTTGCCGCGAATCAGTTGGAGATAGTCTTCCAAATTTGCCCAAATTTGCGCTTCTCGCTCATCTAACCCTTGGGGTTCTATTCCAAACACCGAGCAGATTTTCTCAATCCAGGCGCGGGTGCCATCGGGGCCAATTGGGAAGGGTGCGCCGATGAGTTTGCACTTGCGACGACGCATCAGGGTGGTAGCGGTGCGGCTGAGGAAGGGATTGACACCAGAAACATAATACCCTTCTTCCAGAACTGGTAGTTCGGTGTAACGCTTGGAGGGTAGCCAGCCGGAGACTTTAATGCCTTGCTTTTTGAGTTCCAGTGTCAGATTGGTAACAACTGGATCGGGGAGAGAACCGAAGAGAACTAGCGGTGGATGCTTGACATATTCGGCTTCGTCTGCCGTTACGTCTTCTTTCTTTTTGCCAAAGTTGAGTAAGGAAGCGATCGCATTCCTTTCTTTCTTCTCAGTTTCCACTACGGGCGCTTGATCGGGACAACGCGCCGCCATCGCCGCCAGCACGGTGTCTTCCCCTTGGGTGAAGGCGTAATCTAAACCGTTGGCACGAGCTGTCACAATGGGGATACCGATTTCTGCTTCCAGCTTGGGTGCCAAGCCTTCCAAATCCATCTTGATGATTTCTGTGGTGCAGGTGCCAATCCAGACGATAACACTGGGGTTGCGATCGCGCTTAATTTGCAAGCACAGCCGCTTGAGTTCTTCATAGTCATTCAGCTGAGCCGAGATATCCCCTTCTTCTAACTCAGCCATCGCATAGCGGGGTTCTGCAAAAATCATTACCCCCATCGCATTTTGCAGGAAATAGCCGCAGGTTTTCGTACCAATAACCAGGAAAAAACTATCTTCTATCTTTTGGTACAGCCACGCCACGCAGCTGATCGGGCAAAATGTGTGATAATTTCCGGTTTCACACTCATAAGTCAACGCTTGCGGTTCGGTATTAGCAAGGGTCATAGATTATTTTCCTCTCCAACTGGTATTTCTTAAATTGGCAATATTAGGTGTTAGTCGCGATCGCGTTTTACCCCTCGGCAAGACTCATCGATTAATGATGGAAGGTTACTAGCGTGGCTCTGTGGCTCTAATTTCGCTTCCTGCATACCGCTGGGAAGCATTTTGACAGCTTCCTCGTTATTGCCATCCTGCGGGGCGATCGCTTCTTCGCTTTGCACAAGGGTATTATTTAGCTCAACATCAGGATTGAAGTTAAGCCCTAAAGCTTCCACAATCCGATTCGGATCGTTGTTCAGATCGACAATTAGGGGCAGCATCTCGGTCAGTCGCGGCTCCAAAATTGACAGCGTTGCCAAGATGAAACTGGAAGAAGGACGACGTTGCCCTTCACTGTTAACCCAAACTCCCAGTTGCACCAGCCACGGTCGATTTTCTTGGTAATAGTCCAGCCACTTGACTTTTATAGATTTACGCAGCAGCTCGATATTCATTGAATAATTGGACAGTTGGAAGGTTGACAAGTTGCAAGCTTGCTCGTTAGTCTTTATTTCTTCCTCATTCGTCAATTGTCCTTTGCCAATAACTAAATTGGAGAGTTTTTGACCAATGTTTGATAACCAATGACAACAAACCTGCAACATTTAACCTACAACCTTCAAACCATCATTAGATCAAGTTCTTCGTCCTCAGTCTTCACATTTGGTTTTGTGGGATTGAGGTAGAAGTCAGACAGCAAGGAGAACAACTCCCGATCTGGAGCATCATTAGGTACAACGCCCTCTGGAAGCGCCAGAATTTGGTCAGCAATATTTAGGTAATATTCGCAGACGTAGTTAAGCGAGGGGTCAGTCTCTGCCATTTCAAACAGAGTTTTGCCCTTGACGCGGGAAACCCGGATGTCTTCAATTAGGGGCAATACTTCTAGCACTGGCATCGGAACTGCTGAAATGTATTTGTCGATCAAGTCGCGCTTGGATGTGCGGTTGCCAATCAACCCGGCCAGACGCAGGGGGTGCGTCCGAGCTTTTTCCCGTACTGAGGCGGCGATACGATTGGCGGCAAATAAAGCATCAAAACCGTTGTCGGTGACAATCATGCAGTAGTCGGAATAGTTTAGGGGAGCCGCAAAGCCGCCACACACAACGTCACCCAACACGTCAAACAAAATCACATCGTACTCATCAAAGGCATTCAATTCCTTGAGTAGCTTTACTGTCTCGCCGACAACGTAACCGCCGCAACCTGCACCAGCTGGGGGGCCACCAGCTTCAACGCAGTCTACGCCGCCATAGCCCTTGTAGATGACATCTTCCGCCCACACGTCTTCATAGTGGTAGTCCTTTTCCTGAAGCGTGTCGATAATTGTGGGAATCAGGAAGCCTGTGAGGGTAAAGGTGCTGTCGTGCTTTGGATCGCAGCCAATTTGCAGGACTTTCTTGCCGCGCTTGGCTAGAGCCACGGAAATATTACAGCTGGTTGTGGATTTGCCGATTCCGCCTTTTCCGTATACTGACAGTTTCACGCGCTTAGTCTCCTATAGTTTCATTTCAAACCAGGATGGTTGTCTTCCCTGAAAGGCAGTACATGAATCTTGGGGCTGCCCTCTTGAAAGTCAACTGTAGATTACTTTTGTTTGAAGGTTATGAAGTGAATTATTGTTCAATTGCCCAATAAAAGAAAGGGCTACTTGGAATACTTTACATAAATATAAGGATTATTCAAACGCATAGCAGTTTATGAAGCTTTATTAGATTCACAAAGGCTCCTGAGACTTATATTAGAGCTTTTTAACTATTTTATGTATTTTGTATTTGTAAATCGGTACAATAAACAAAAAAAATAGACGATCCAAAAGGTTTACACAAAAGGCGGAAACTAAAGAAACCAGGCAATTGAGGAGTCGGTGGGTAAACAGCAGGGGCGATAAAGTCTTAAATAGCGGTGCTAAGTCGGATAGACTTCGACTAATCGGCTAAACTGGCTGAAGAATATGGCTTTTTAAGAGGAGCTGAGAGTCCGATGTAAGTGGATTCGGAATAAGCGTGAATACTTGTTAAGTTTTTAGCAGTAGTTTTAAATAGATCGGGTTTGGGTTCATCGTCAGGGAGAGGCTTAACCTAACTAGAAGAAACTAGCCTTATATATATAGGACTCTTGGATGCGGGAGACGCATTTATATTTAGTAGCCCTGCGATCGCATTCTAGGTAAATCGACTAAAAATGAACACAGAAAGTGACATTCTCATCATCGGCGGCGGCGCGATCGCTTTGAGCATCGCCGTTGAACTTCGCTTGCGGGGTGCAACCGTCACCGTGCTGAGTCGCGACTTTAAATCAGCAGCTGCTCATGCTGCTGCTGGGATGCTGGCACCACAGGCAGAAGGTATCGCCCCTGGTGCGATGCTAGATTTGTGTATGCGATCGCGCTCTATGTATCCAGACTGGGCCAGCAAACTAGAACAACTCTCAGGCAGATCCATCGGCTACTGGCCCAACGGCATCTTGGCACCAGTTTATGTTAGTAGGAACGTAAGCGATGCGGTGGTCAGCAAAGCATTGCCGCTAGAATCCGTTGCTAAAAGCGATGAATCCGCCACAACGCTTCACCCGTCCACACAGTCGTCAGTCGTCAGCACTTGGCTAGACAAAGAAGCAATTCATCAAATTCAACCGGGATTAGGTGCCGAAGTTGTTGGTGGGTGGTGGTATCCCGAAGATGGTCAAGTAGACAATCGCGCATTAGCTCAAGCATTGTGGATAGCCGCACAGGAATTGGGCGTAACCCTCAAAGAAGGCGTTGCAGCTGAGGCGATACAGCAACAAAATCGGCGAGTAACTGGTGTCAGAACATCTGCGGGTGATTTTCGCGCCCAACACTATGTTTTAGCTACTGGCGCGTGGTCTAACGAATTGTTACCCCTACCAGTACATCCGAAAAAAGGGCAAATGCTATCCGTTTCATCCCCTCTGGTTGCTGGGGAATTACGTCGGGTACTGTATGGTGAGGAAATCTACATCGTGCCGCGTCGGGATGGCAGAATTGTAATTGGAGCCACCAGCGAGGATGTAGGATTCACACCCCACAACACCCCGACAGGTATAAAAACTTTGCTGGAAAGGGCTATTCGGCTTTATCCAGCCTTAAAAGACTTTCCTATTCAAGAATTTTGGTGGGGTTTTCGGCCAGCGACACCCGATGAATTACCAATTCTCGGCGCTAGCTCTTGCGAGAATTTAACCCTCGCGGCTGGTCACTACCGCAATGGTATTTTGCTGGCTCCCGTGACTGCTTCCGTTTTAGCAGACCTAATTTGGCAGCAAAAGTCTGACCCCTTGCTAGAGCATTTTCACTACTCCAGGTTCTACGCTGGATCTAGACTTGTTAATGCAACTCCAAAAATG
Source organism: Trichocoleus sp. FACHB-6 (assembly GCF_014695815.1). Lineage (NCBI taxonomy): Bacteria > Bacillati > Cyanobacteriota > Cyanophyceae > Leptolyngbyales > Trichocoleusaceae > Trichocoleus > Trichocoleus sp. FACHB-6. The sequence continues at coordinate 7,241 of NZ_JACJOY010000014.1, read as the reverse complement.
CTTCAATTAAGCCGTCCTACTTCTTCTGAGCTGGCTCAGTCCTCGGATCTCCCAGCCGACCCCTTAATCATCGCTGGTCGCACGTTCAAATCTCGCCTGATGACGGGAACGGGCAAGTATCGCAGCATAGAAGAAATGCAGCAAAGTGTTATTGCTAGCGGCTGCGAGATTGTGACTGTGGCGGTGCGTCGGGTGCAAACAAAGGCACCGGGACACGAAGGGCTGGCGGAGGCGCTGGATTGGACGAAAATCTGGATGCTACCTAATACTGCTGGCTGTAAAACTGCTGAAGAGGCGATTCGGGTGGCGCGTCTAGGACGGGAGATGGCAAAGTTGTTGGGACAGGAAGACAATAATTTTGTCAAGTTAGAGGTGATTCCTGACTTGAAGTATCTGCTACCTGACCCGATTGGCACTTTGGAAGCAGCGGAACAACTGGTTAAGGAAGGCTTTGCTGTGCTGCCTTACATTAATGCTGATCCGTTGCTGGCAAAGCGTTTGGAAGAGGTTGGCTGTGCAACAGTAATGCCTTTGGGTTCGCCGATTGGTTCCGGACAAGGGATTAAGAATGAGGCGAATATTCAAATTATCATTGAGAATGCCGGAATTCCGGTGGTGGTGGATGCGGGGCTGGCAACGCCCAGCGAGGCTTCTCAGGCTATGGAAATGGGGGCGGATGCGGTTTTGATCAATAGTGCGATCGCGGGGGCTAAAAATCCGGCGGCAATGGCTCGCGCTATGAGTTTAGGTGTCCAAGCAGGTCGTCTGGCTAACCTTGCTGGACGTATACCTGTGAAAGTCTACGCCAGTGCCAGTTCTCCCCTAAGTGGCACGATTAGTGATTAGGGATTGGGAATTGGGGATTGGGGATTGGGGGCTGGGGAGTGAGAATTATCCTCTTCTGCTCTGCCCCTAGCCTCTCAAATCTAACTAGGGATTGGGGATTGGGGATTGGGGGCTGGGGAGTGAGAATTATCCTCTTCTGCTCTACCCCTAACCTCTCAAATCTGACTTTGTTAAAAAATATTACAAAAGTTAGAAAGTTTATCCAGCTTTTATTGTTACAATTGTTAAAACTTAAAAAGCCAAGGATATCATCTATGAAATACACAACCGAAGATGGCGGACGTTTGAACAATTTTGCAGTTGAGCCAAAGGTTTACAAAGCAGAACCACCGACAGAAGCCCAAAAGCGCAACTACCTATTCCTAAGCATTGGCGCGATCGCTCTGCTTGGCGGCTTAATGTTCGTTGCTGTTTCAGCATCTAACTTAGGCTAATCCCACGCCCAGACACTTTCAAGGAACGGGCAGGAAAGGCAAAAGTAGAAAGTAGCTCCAAACAGAGAAAATGAGTTTCTTGGTTTTGCCTTTTACCTTAGATTGGGCGCGTATTTAAAGCTGAATATTCTTCATAGCGTCTAGTGCATTCTGGTAATTCTCTGTCCTTCCTTGGGCGCGGAACATATCTGCGGCTTTCTGAAAATCTGCAACTGCTGCTTTGCCGTTTCCTAAGCGTGTGTGGGTAATTGCCCGGTTATAGTAAGCCTCAGCAAATCTCCCATCTAAAGCAAGAGTTTGAGTGTAATCTTCAAGTGCTTTCTGATTTTCAGAGAGACGGTTATAAGCTAACCCTCTGTTGTAGTAAGCTCTAGCACTCTTTGGGTCGATGCGTAAGGCTTCGTTATAATCCTCAATTGCCGCTTTAGTATCGCCTTGGTCGTCGCGGGCATTGCCCCGGTTAATATAAACATTTGCATCTTTGGGATTGAGCCGAATCGCTTCTGTAGAATCTGCGATCGCTTCTTGATAATTTTTTAGAAGGTAATGGGAATAAGCCCGGTTGCCGTAAGCATTAGCATAATCCGGATTTATTCGCAAGGCTTCAGTGTAATCTTTTATTGCATCCTGGTAAGCTCCCAGGATATGACGAGCATAACCCCGGTTGTAGTATGACTCAACATCGTTGGGAGCAAGACGGATAGATTCGTCAAAATCTGCGATCGCGCCTTTGAAGTCACCTGCATCTAGTTTGTCAACGCCCCGATTATAAAAATCGACAGCACTCATTTGAGTCTGGGCAATCTCATTGACATTCAGTAACTGACTAGAGGGATTGGCACGGACAGCAGAGGGAAGCCCACCGATTACTGTTGAGATTAAGAGAATGGCGATATTTCTGCAAATGGATTTCATAGCTTGATTTTCTCGCCCAACTAAAAAGAACTGAGTGTTGAATAGAAGTTTTGAGTTATTAATTAGTTCCTCGTTACTCCTGAATCAACATTCAGAACTATTTTAAGTTGCAGCTGGCTGAACTTCTTGATCTACCAACTGCCGAAACTGGATCACATCTTGCCGGGGATCGGAGTGGCTGACACTAACGGACAAGCGATCGCCCAATTTCACCGACTTGGTGAAACGCATTGCCAACTCTAAGCCCAAATCCTCTAACAAAATTAATCCCAACCTGTCGTCTTCTCGCAGCCAGCGCAACATCAACGCCTGCCAAACCTGATCGGCGTGACGGCGCAGATACTCCAGACCCCAATAACGATTTGTCTGGCGTTCCACTAATCTTGCTTCTTGGGCAGCAGTGCCGATACCCAGCATGACTTCTTGCAACTCTTGGGCTGAAAATGGCGTTGGTTCGCCGCGCAGGTGTGCCTTAAGCTGGAAGTGAGCCAGCAAATCGCTGTAGCGACGAATTGGCGATGTCACCTGAGTGTAGGTTTCCAATCCCAAACCTGCGTGTCGTCCTGGCGTGGTACTCATTTCACTGCGAGGCATACACCCGCGCATGGCACAATACCGGACTGGGCCTGCTGGCAGTTGCAACAATTCCTCTTCTGAGGGAAGTTCCGGTCGGGGTTGACTCCGGAAAGGCAGGGGAATATCGTGAGCCTTGGCATACTTAGCCGCAACTTCCCCGGTGAGAATCATCATCTCTGCCACCAGTTGCCGTGCTGGGGAGTCTTCCAGAATGTCAATGGTGATTTCGTCACCATTTACTTTAATCATCGCCTCTGGCATATGGATGTTAATCGCCCCTTGAGACTGTCGCCATAACTGGCGCAGTTTAGCCCACTTAGCGATCGCTGCTATCTCCGGTTCTCCCTGGATACCCAGTTGCAGCATCTCATCCACATCTTCATAAGTCAGGCGATAAGTCGGCTTAATTATACTAGCCTGGATGCCATACTCTTGTACTGCACCGACTTCATCCAAAATCACCCCAAACGAGAGCGCACTACAAATTTTTCCCTGAACCAAACTCATTGGCCCAGTTGCCAGTTCCGGCGGGAACATCGGAATCATCCCCGTCGGTAAATACACCGTAGTAGTGCGCCGTCTGGCTTCCAAATCTAATTCGTCGCCTGGAGAAACCAAACGCGAGGGGTCTGCGATGTGTATCCAAAGCTTTTGACGACCATCTTCGAGGTATTCAACACTCAAACCGTCGTCTATTTCTTTGGTACTTTCATCATCAATCGTGTAAACCTTCAAATGAGTCAGATCCAGTCGGTTGTCTTCCAGATCGCTCGGCGTTTCTTTAGCATATTGCTTCGCCACGTCTAACACCTTATCGGAAAAGTGAACTGGTATCTGACTGCGCCGCACATACAGGTTTTCGTGCGGACTCCACAATCCCAAATCTACCAGCAGTTGAAAAGCAGCTTGGGGAGTTCCGGGTCGTCCTAGATCGTTCATGGTTTCTAGGACGGAGGCTGGCGGGGGATAGGCGCGGTTCAGAGATTCTTGATTTAAGCCAGCACGAATCACATCTGCTAGCACTGCGGCATACTTTTCTATTGCTTCTAGGCGTTGGCGATCGCGGCGATCCCACTCCACCTGCTCGCCTGCGATCGCTTTCGTTAAGCGTGCCATAAATTCTTGCCGGGAGGTGCGCCGCTCTTGCTCGACTTCTATTTGATGCTTTAGGTCGGCTACTTGAGTTGCGCTCCGAGGCTCATAGCGATCGCCTTTTTGCTTGAAATACAGTTTATCTTCAGACAGCAAACAATGAGCCGCGTACACCAGTGGCGGACTTTGATCGGAAAACAGCACTGATGCCATTTCCATTGGAGTAACGGTCGTCCCATCCTCTACCAACAGTTCCCACGCTACTTCTATACTTGTTGGGTCTAGATAGCGCTGCACCTCTTGCAGGAAACTGGAAATCTGTGCAGGCTTATAGCTTTGACCTGCCACCTCATAGGTAATTTGTCGGGGATGGATGGTGTGGGATTGATTTTTGTCGTCTACCACAATCCAGTGCGTTTTCCCCTCTGGACGTTCTGTGACAGCAAGACGCCGCTCTCCATGCAGCCTAAACTCTATTAACGTTCCCTTCTCCACAAGTTTTTTGGCTTACCCTGTAACGTTCATCGGACAGCCTATCTTCGATTTTAGCGGCGTAGCGATTTTAGATTTTGTGGGGGCGAAGCAGTTTCTCCGCCTCCGATGATTTTAGATTCATTCAATCCAAAATCCAAAATCCTTGCATCCTAAATTTATTTACCCTTCGGCGTTGATAAAAGGTAACAAAGCTAGAATGCGAGCGCGTTTGATAGCCACAGTCAGGTCTCTTTGTTGCTTTGACGTTAGACCTGTAATGCGACGCGGCAGAATTTTACCCCGTTCGGTGATAAATTTCCGCAACAGTTCGACATCTTTGTAGTCAATTGGATCGTCAGGTTTAATGGGGGAAAGGCGGCGACGGAAGTAAGTCATCGGTAATTTTTATTTGTTAGTGGTCAGTTGAAAGATTCAAGGATTGTTTTCTTCCGATTAGCCAAGGATTACTTGATTTCCTTGTGAACCGTGTGTGTGTTGCAGTGGGTGCAGAACTTCTTCAGTTCCAGTCTTGCCGTGGTGTTACGGCGGTTCTTCGTGGTTGTGTAGCGAGAAACACCTGGCGATCGCTTCGCTTGGTTTGTGCGACACTCGGTGCATTCCAACGTCACAATCAGTCGAACCCCCTTCTTACTTGCCATAATGCTATTTCTACAAGATCCAGAGTTTGAACAAATTTAACCACAAATTACTATTATTTCATACGATTCGTCACTTTAGCAAATATTTTTTTTAGTCGGATATCTAGTGAGAAACCTCGACGTGTCTGCACTATGCAGGTTCGCGCTACCCGGTCATGGAATGCTTGTTGCCACTCGGCATCAGCAACAGCCACCCCAAAATCGACTGCTAGGGGAGTAACCAAGAGCAGCAAAGATAATCCGTTAGTTACGCCAATGCTCAGTCCAATCATAGCCAAAAGACTAGCAAGCCCCAGAATGCCTTCCCGCTTGGTTAGCTCAAAAAGTCCGGGGGTTTTGCGGAATTTGGGGTCGAGAACTTTCATATCCATTGCCCAACGTCCCAAACTCTGCCCTTTATTTTTGGCTGGCAGAAGCACCCGCAGACCCAACCATGCCACAATAAAAACTACTATCTGTGCGATCGGGACTAGTCCGGGAGTGTTTCCGCTAAAGGGCAAACTAATCAGCCAAACAGCCACAAAATCAATCGCGTAGGCAGCACACCGTCGCTCAATCGGAACTTTGGGTAATCGGCTGGTGGCTAGTTCGTTTGGCATGAAAAAAAGTGCTGACTGCTGAGAAGGGGACAAAGCAAGCAGTTCATGCTGGCTATTTCTATATTAAGCTTTTGTCCGTTGTGCTTCCTAGACAACTAATCCATTATGGCAATGCTGTCGGTTAAACAAGCAGAGACAATAATTTTCGATTTAGTGCAACCTCTGGCTAGAGATATGGATACTGAGGTTGTAGATTTATTAGCTGCTAATGGTCGAATTTTAGCGGCGGCGGTAACGAGCGAGTTGGATTTTCCCCACTGGGACAATTCGGCGATGGATGGGTATGCGGTGCGATATATTGATGTCGCTGGTTGTAGCGCCGAACAACCAGCGTTACTGGAAATTGTAGAGGAAATTCCGGCTGGATATCAACCACAGCGATCGCTCGAACCCGGACAAGCTTCCCGAATTTTGACCGGGGCGGTCATGCCTGACGGTGCTGATACAGTGGTAATGCAGGAAGTGACACGGCGAGAGGAAAACCGAGTCTTTATTTTAGCTTCCCCAGAACCGCAAGCTTTTGTTCGTCACCGCGCATCTTTTTACCAGGCGGGAACGCCCCTTCTAACAGCGGGAATAATTCTCAACGCTCCCGAAATCGCCATTTTAGCAGCTGCTCAATGTTCTAGGTTGCCAGTTTACCGCCGCCCCCGCGTGGCAATTTTGTCCACTGGTGACGAGTTGGTGACACCCGACCAACCCCTCAAACCCGGTCAAATTGTAGACTCAAATCAGTATGCCTTGGCTGCTTTGGTAGCACAGAGTGGCGGAGAAGCGGTGATGCTGGGAATTGTACCGGATGAGCCAGAAGTTCTTAAGGATGCGATCGCGCAAGCTGTCTCTAGTGCTGACATGGTACTATCTTCCGGCGGTGTATCGGTGGGCGATTATGATTATGTGGATGAAATTCTCGCTCAACTGGGTGCAGAGATTCATCTTCGTGCAGTTGCAGTTAAACCTGGTAAACCGCTAACTGTCGCGACGTTTTCTAATAACCAACATCCGATTTTGTACTTTGGTTTACCGGGAAATCCCGTGTCATCTTTGGTGAGTTTTTGGCGGTTTGTACAACCTGCCATCAAGAAACTTGCAGGTTTAGCCGCAGGATGGGAACCTGTATTTATGGAAGCGCGATCGCGTCACGACTTGCATTCAGACGGCAAGCGAGAAACCTACCTTTGGGGCAAACTACATTTAGTAAACGGTGTCTACGAATTCCAGAAAGCAGGCGGTAGCCACAGTTCCGGTAATTTAATTAACCTAGCTCAAACCAACGGTCTTGCAGTTCTAAAAGTAGGTGAAGCTTCCATAAAAGCTGGAGAACCAGTACAAGTATTACAAATTAACGCTTAATGTGAATTATGAGGAACAAGCACCAGCTTGAGGAAAAGTTAACACATCAATAGCAAAGCGCCGTTTGAGTAACAATCGTAAGGTATGACTTGCCAATTTAGCGGCAATGTGAACACAAAAGCCAGCAATGGTTTTGTTCAAGAGGCGGGTGGTGGTAAATATGTAGTGAAGAAATTACTACATAGATAGCGACGCATTATAATGATGGATAAAATACCATATAGCCCCAATGTGATTTTCTAACTTTTTAGAAAAAGATAAAGTTTTCCTAACCAATCGAGAAATTCTTTGAC
>NZ_JACJOY010000131.1:2500-5164 GCF_014695815.1 Trichocoleus sp. FACHB-6 | reverse complement strand
GCTATATTAATAAAGCGGTCGGGAGAGACAAGCGAAAGCGAGACTCAAGCGAGCGAAGAGAACCTAGAAAAAATAATAGTTTGAAAGCCAGAGTAACACAATAACCTCGTCAAAGAAAATCGGATTAGGGGAGAAAAACCCCGAAGCCAAAAGAAGAGGGAAACGAATTGTTTCCAGAGCAACAAACTCAACAAAATGGAGAGTTTGATCCTGGCTCAGGATGAACGCTGGCGGTCTGCTTAACACATGCAAGTCGAACGGGAATCTTAGGATTCTAGTGGCGGACGGGTGAGTAACGCGTGAGAATCTGCCTTCAGGACGGGGATAACAGGAGGAAACTGCTGCTAAAACCGGATATGCCGAAAGGTGAAAGTATTAATAGCCTGAAGAGGAGCTCGCGTCTGATTAGCTAGTTGGTAGGGTAAAAGCTTACCAAGGCGACAATCAGTAGCTGGTCTGAGAGGACGATCAGCCACACTGGGACTGAGACACGGCCCAGACTCCTACGGGAGGCAGCAGTGGGGAATTTTCCGCAATGGGCGAAAGCCTGACGGAGCAAGACCGCGTGGGGGAGGAAGGTTCTTGGATTGTAAACCCCTTTTCTCAGGGAAGAAAAAAATGACGGTACCTGAGGAATAAGCATCGGCTAACTCCGTGCCAGCAGCCGCGGTAATACGGAGGATGCAAGCGTTATCCGGAATAATTGGGCGTAAAGCGTCCGTAGGTGGTTATTCAAGTCTGCCGTTAAAGAGTGGGGCTTAACCCCACAAAGGCGGTGGAAACTGAAAGACTAGAGTGCAGTAGGGGTAGAGGGAATTCCCGGTGTAGCGGTGAAATGCGTAGAGATCGGGAAGAACACCGGTGGCGAAAGCGCTCTGCTGGACTGCAACTGACACTGAGGGACGAAAGCTAGGGGAGCGAATGGGATTAGATACCCCAGTAGTCCTAGCCGTAAACGATGGATACTAGGTGTGGCCTGTATCGACCCGGGCCGCGCCGGAGCTAACGCGTTAAGTATCCCGCCTGGGGAGTACGCACGCAAGTGTGAAACTCAAAGGAATTGACGGGGGCCCGCACAAGCGGTGGAGTATGTGGTTTAATTCGATGCAACGCGAAGAACCTTACCAGGACTTGACATGTCGCGAATCTTCTTGAAAGAGAGGAGTGCCTTAGGGAGCGCGAACACAGGTGGTGCATGGCTGTCGTCAGCTCGTGTCGTGAGATGTTGGGTTAAGTCCCGCAACGAGCGCAACCCTCGTTTTTAGTTGCCATCATTAAGTTGGGCACTCTAGAGAGACTGCCGGTGACAAACCGGAGGAAGGTGGGGATGACGTCAAGTCAGCATGCCCCTTACGTCCTGGGCTACACACGTACTACAATGCTACGGACAAAGGGCAGCAAGTTAGCAATGACAAGCAAATCCCATAAACCGTGGCTCAGTTCAGATCGCAGGCTGCAACTCGCCTGCGTGAAGGCGGAATCGCTAGTAATCGCCGGTCAGCATACGGCGGTGAATCCGTTCCCGGGCCTTGTACACACCGCCCGTCACACCATGGGAGTTGGCCACGCCCGAAGTCGTTACCCTAACCTGTTAAAGGAGGGGGATGCCGAAGGCAGGGCTGATGACTGGGGTGAAGTCGTAACAAGGTAGCCGTACCGGAAGGTGTGGCTGGATCACCTCCTTTTAAGGGAGACCAAACCCCACCCAACCAAAAAATCGTTAAGATTTGGTAGAGTGGAGGTCAACCTAGGTCATCGAGGAAAAGTGAATACATCAGCTTTCAAACTATTAACAGGTTCAAAAAACACGGGCTATTAGCTCAGGTGGTTAGAGCGCACCCCTGATAAGGGTGAGGTCCCTGGTTCGAGTCCAGGATGGCCCACCTAAAAGAAAACGAACCTAAGCACTAAAAGAACAAAAAAGGCAAATTTTGCCAGCAACGAATCTTATCCTAGAGTAAGAAAGCCTGCTGGGAATAAAAGCCAGCAAAAGAACCTTGAAAACTGCATAGCAACGTAAAAAGCAGGAAAAACGAGACATCAAATCAAAAAAGGTGTCCGTAAAACTTCAAGCTGAAGAGATTGTGGTCAAGCTACAAACAGCTGACGGTGAATCCCTCGGCACACAGAGGCGAAGAAGGACGTGGCGACCGACGAAACACTCCGGGGAGCTGGAAGCAAGCATCGAGCCGGAGATATCCGAATGGGGCAACCCCAAGTACAGCCTGTTGAATCCATAGACAGGCATGAGCCAACCGGGCGAACTGAAACATCTTAGTAGCCCGAGGAAAAGAAATCAAAAGAGATTCCCCCAGTAGTGGTGAGCGAAAAGGGAGCAGCCTAAACCATAAAGCTTGCTTTATGGGGTAGTGGGACAGCAACAAAGAGACTAAAGGTACTAGACGAAGCAGCTGAAAACTGCACCAGAGCAGGTAAAAGTCCTGTAGTCGAAAGCGCCAATAGCTCGAGCTGAATCCCGAGTAGCATGGGGCACGAGAAATCCCGTGTGAATCAGCCGAGACCACTCGGTAAGGCTAAATACTACTGTGTGACCAATAGTGAACCAGTACCGCGAGGGAAAGGTGAAAAGAACCCCGAAAGGGGAGTGAAATAGAACGTGAAACCGTCAGCTGACAAGCAATGGAAGCTCGATTAAACGAGTGA